>JAKAVU010000029.1 GCA_021817185.1 bacterium | reverse complement strand
ATCTTCGACAGCGTCCTGGAGGCCAAGGTTCTCTATGCCGACTGGTGCCATGCCTACAATGTCCACCGTCCGCACAGTGCTCTCAGCTACCAACCACCAGCGGTCTTCGCCAAGGCCATCAGGCAGTCGTAACTCTTACTCAGACTGGACCGACTTCCGGGGTCCCCACAGAGCTTCCGATTCGCCCGGACACCAGGTGCCTCCAGGTCTCGGCAGACATCAGGTGGTCGCTTGGGGGAGCCCAAGAAGCTCATCCGCCACCTCTCGAGTTCGACGCGCGCAGTCTATGATCGAGCTTGGCAGAGCTGTCGGTGTCGGTTCCGAATAGGTCATCCGCCCCTCTCAAATTCGACGGGAGCAGTCTCCGATGGAGCTTGGCCGATTGACTCTCCGGGAGCAGGACCGAGACCTTCCGCAAGTACTGGGCTTGCTGGAGTCCACACGGACCCGGCACCGCTCCAAGGATCCGGCCCCCTCGACACTGGACCCGACTGTCCCTTGGATCACCGAAGGTGGCGGATGAGGGTCTCGGCAGCCACAGGCCCTGAACATCATTAGTAGGAAGCGCGCCCCTCGGCAAAGGGGGTAGCCTCGCCTTGATGGAAAATGGCGATCCGCTCCACGAATGGAGCCTGCGTGGCGTATTGTCTGATCTCCGCTCGGCTAATCAGCGGCTGCCCGCCATCCGCGTCCGTGTACGTAATCGAAACGAGAACACCATCCATGGCCCAACTGTCACTCGCAAAGCGATCGGTCTCGTCGCCGATGAGCAGAGACGCACTGACTCTCACAGTCGTCCCAACAGGGACCAGTTTTCTCGAAACGCTCAGATCACCCGTGCCGCGAGGATGTAGCCCGCAACCCTGAATGACGGCGACCCCGGCCCCCACGTTTTCAAATGGGACGGTCAATAGGAATACCTGGCCCTGCCGGCTAAAGTCGAAGGTACATGCCCCGACAGGTAGAACGGGACGGCCCGGCGCGCCAAACTGAACCAGATCGTCGGGGGTTCCTGGAAGGGCTGGCCGCGGGTCGGCAAGGAGCGGACGAATGGTCAAGTCCTGCGCCCTCCGGGCAAGCGCCGCAGACGACTCGGTGGCAACCGCTAGCCTTTGGGCGGCTTCGGCAGCTTGTCGGCTGGCGTCAGCGTCTTGCTCGGTGGCCGCGGCGGCATCGGAGGTCTTCCTCGCCATCCAGAACGTTGCGCTTGCTGCCGCCGCCGTAGCCAGGGCGGCGAGACCGGTCGCGATCGCGGCTGTCTCAGTCCAATTGAACACCTTCGACCTCCGTGCTGGGCCGCTGCATTGGCCGCACGGACTATTATCATCCGATGCCAGAAGTCCCTGAGGGGCGGCAAAACGCATGGTGGGCTGTGGCGGGGCCGGTCCCGTTGCCGGAACCCTCGGGCTGGCTCACTGTGCCGCACGATCGGACCAGAGTCCTTGACCGGAAATACTCCATTGGACCGATGTCCGTCCGACCCGGCGGAAAGCGGCTGGCCGAATATCTCGCCCTCGAGCCGTTAGCGCTTCAGGGAACTACCTGCTTCGAGTCATGGCCAATCCTTGTTGAAGGCCCGTGGGACGAAACCCAGACGCCGGGGTCCTCCGCGTCGCGGGCTGAGCTACTCGAAAGTCAGAGACGATGGGTGGCATCTGAGCGTCAAATCGCCCGGGACGTCCGCACACTCTGCGCCCTGTTGGCGGTGGCCTGGAACGAGGCATGGCAGGTGCGCACGGCACCCACACAGACATCTCGGCTCCCGCCCTCCGTTCCTGATCCCAGGCCGCCTCCGCCGGACTGGTTTGGCGATGACGAGGACCTCCCCTCCCACCCTGAACCACTTCCACCATGGGTGGCCGCGGCTTGGCCGCGACTAGAGCAGGACTCGACGCTTCTAGCGGCCCTACTGTCTTGGCACGAGGGACTTCTGCTCGCGCCAAGCCACCCATCGTTCGCTCACGTAGCGTTCGTCGGCGCAATCGAGGCATTGAGCCACTCCGAACCCTTCGCATCGGCCATGCCAAGTCATGATGCCCCCTGTAGTGCCTGCGGCCGCTCCAAGTCCGTTAGCTCCCAACGCTTCTGGGCCATGGCGGACCAGGTGGCGACGCCTGAGCAAGCGGCGGATCTCCGCCAGTGGGAGGTGCTTCACAAGAGGGGCGCTACTGCACACGGTGGAGGACTACACGGGATCGAGGAGATCTACGGCGCGGTACTCCTCCTTGACTTTGTGCCGCCGCTGGAGGGCGGCAACACCGGACGCTTCCAGTTCAACCCCTCAGACCGCATCGCATCGTTCACGGTCAAGGTTGTCCCGGCTGTGCGCGGCGTTGCCCGGCAGCTGCTCCTGATCGCGCTTGGCGCGGAGGCTCGCCCCGCTACGCCCACGGCGTCGGCTAGGAATCCTCAGTAGTGACGTGACCTCATAGAGTAGGCCACGGGGAAGGAACGGTCCTCGGCGGCCCGGCGAGCCAGGAGGAACTCGGTCGACGAGCCGGAGCCGAACGCTACGGCCGATCGTGCGGAAGCTATAGGACGTGGACGGCCGAGCGGCGAGAGTACGGGACTGCCGAAGGGGGCGGGCCGACGATCTGCGGCTGCCTGATGTGCCCGATCCCGGACCAATGGTCTCGGATCCCTCTCTACGGCCGGGTCGAGCCTCTCACCCGCCACAGTGCGAGTTCAGAGCTCGGACTAAGGGTGCCCGGCAACCGGGTTAGAGGGGTCGGGTCGCCATGCCAACGCGAGACGGGCTGGACGTTGGTGCAAACGCCGGCCAAGTCTCAGTAGACGACTTGTCGACTCTATTCATCCCTGCGCTCAACGCGGATGAAGACTACCGGCATAGCTATATCCGGTCGTACCCAGTATCGGCCGACGCCGGCGATAACGAAGAGGCCAAACGTCTCAAGAGTCTTGAGCTCCTGGTGCAAGCTGTCTGCCGCTTGGACCCTTCCGCCCGAGCCAATGTCGTCCGCAATATCGATCCAGTCTGACGCGCTCTGGAGGAAGGACGCGATCACATCGCGCTCTTGGTCGGTCCCTGGGTGGACATTCGATTGGACGCTCCCCATGGCCCCACTGAGCATGGACATCAACTGCGTCCCGTCCTCGACGACGACTAGGTCGGGCTGGCGCGCCCATCCAGTCTGTTCGGGATCCAATGCCTTCGCTACGCGCGCTTCGTGCCGAGCCTTGATTCCCGTCAGGAGCTCAGCAGGGAACACCTCAGGATTCTCGTCCACCAGCTTGTGATGCGCCTTGCATAAGAGCACCACGTTCTCGTACCCGTCGATGTTGGTGAGAGAGTAGTCGGCCTCGAAGCGTGGCCCTTTCGGCCGAGCCGATCGAATGTGGGCTTCATCGCCAACTATCGCGTCGATGCCATCGAGTTCCGTGAGCGCGACATTGCAGATAGCACAGTGCGACCCCGATCGACCCCAGAGTTGCTTTCGAACCTTGTCACTGATGGCCATTGTGGCTCCCCTGTGGATGTGCCCCATCCGCCCAAATCAAACCACGCCCGCTGGCTGACGCCGCGGCCAGCCATTCCCAGGCGGGCTTCAACGGCGCGGATCCGCCGTTCGGCAACCAGTACCAACCCCTTGAGCGTAGGACTGCTACGAGAGGCTGGTTCACTTCTCGGGGGTCATGACACTGGGTGTGGCTCCGGCCCGCGCCAGTCGCTCGTCATCACACCAGTGCGTTGAGGGGTGACCGAGATCTGCCGGCACCGCGACTGCGTGGACACCAGACCTACTGACGGACGCCCTCCGTAGCGTGGGCTCATCCGGGCACAGCGACCGCCCTCACTTCGCCCGTTCGCCCTGCTCCTGCAAGTGTCTGGGGCTGGTGGCTCGTCACGGCACAGCCCAGGGAACAGGATCGCCTCTACCCAGCGCTCAGCGCGATCCTGGCGTCGTGAACCGGGACTTTGCGAGTACAATCGAATCAACAGCATTCCGGACCCGCTCACCAAGGACTCCCAGTTCAGCCAACAGGCCATCAACTGCAGTAATAACGCGATCAGTCGAGGCGCCTTCACGCAGATCTCCGGCAGCCTCCAGGCTGCTGCCTTCGAACACCCAGCCAGCTGCGGCCACATCAACCAGTGCCCTCGCCGCCCGCATGGCTTGTCCGGGTGGAACGCCGTGGGACTCGAGTGCGTCAAGGAAGTGCTCTGTGTTGTCCCGGGCTACCAGAGGCCCGCATCGTACGCCGACCGCGGCCCATCGCGCGCGAAGGCTTTCCGCCTCGTCTGGCTCGACTCTATAGAGGACGAAATGCGCGTCAGCCAGTTCGACGGCTTCGCGCACCGACTTCGCTTCGACGGGGAAAGCACTCTGGAGCTCGACGACCCAGCGGTGCTCCGAATCCGCGTCAGCTCCTAACAGGAAACGACCGTAGGCGTCCGGCGTGGCTTCGATCTCTTTTAGCTCTCCTGGCTTGGACAGCTTGCGGAGGGGAGCAAACCAAATCCGTCCCCTGGCCTTCCGTGCTCCTCGGCCCAGCGCCGTCTCGACCGAGCACGAGTCCGAAACAACGACAGCTCGTGTCTGGCGCTGCCCCGCCGTAACCACAAGTCGGCTGGTTTCGCGTACGCTCTGGCGATAAACTGGGAATGAAAAAATGTGGTCGTTATCGGGGACCATGAAGACAGGGATTGTATCACTATTCGCTCTGACATCAGCGAGGAACCTTCCGGCACAGACATCGCCAAACCCTAGACCGACAGGGGGTGCCGGAGGTATCGCTACGTCGCTCATCCGCCTGCTGCGCCCAGGCGAGGGCGTCGCGGCGTCGCGTAGTCCTTGGTCTCAAGCGGCACACGAGACAGTGGCCTTACTCCCTCGGGATCGTACATGTCCTCCTGTTCCTCAGTTCCGTCTTCAGTCCTCTCCAACAGCAGACGCAGTGCAGCCCACTGCGCCGGAGTCAGTTCGGGCGCTGGCTCAGGAGCATCCGCAGTCGCACTCAACCCAGTTACTGCGGTGACGGCACGTGTGACCGCGCCAGCGCGCACCGCGGCGGTGAACGACGCAACCGTTGCGGCGTCAGTAAGTGCTGCAGTGAGATCGTAGATCCCCAGTCGGGCAAGACGCTCGGCAACTGTAGCAAGAGTCCGCAGCCTATTCAGATTCCTCTCACTGGGAGGCGTCTCCCCGCTCGCCCAGCCAGACAGACTTCTCCGGTCCACGCCGAGGATGCGCGCGATCTCTTGGCGCGACAGCCCGCTCGATTGCTCAATTTGAGAGCGCAGCCCGACGACGACCTGGGCGCGCTGATCTGGTCCCACCTCGGTCCGCGTAATTGCTCGGGCCGGGCCGAACACGACCAAGTCCGTCCCAGGAGTAACGACAGCCTGCGTCTGACCTAATCCCCGCTGGAGCGAAGCGGCGACGGAGCTCAACGCTGAGCAAATCGCCAAGGCGAGCGACCCGTCGATGAAGTCGGATGTCACTTCGGGTCGACGAAGGTGCGGCCCCGGCACGAAGCCCAAGCTGGAGCTGGTCGGAGTTGCCGCCTCATACACGGGACTTGGCGGGAAGTAGTTCCAGACCGTCGCATCAATGGCAGAGATCTCGCTCGGGTAGACTCCAGAGATCATAGCTGTGCTCCGTGAGCTTGTAAGAACTCGGTGGTAACCATCCATCGAAAATAGCGATATTGATGGTCAGAGAACGCTTGAATTCGCTCCATCAGAGCGAGCGGATCAAAATCGCCCACCGTGGTCGAGAACACATCGATATCGATGAAAAAGGATTCCCCGGATGCGGGTGCGAGATTCGGATCTACGGTCGTCCCAGGCGGAAGGATCCCCCAGCGCGCTCGCAGCGACGAATCTGGCAAGCCATACATCGCATCGGTGGTCAAATGGAGGCGCTCGACTCCACCAGCCAGCATGCCCGGTATGACATCCGTGCCAAGGATCTCGGGTCGGAGCAGCTCAGGGAGACGGGCAAGGATCATTGGATCAGTTAGGCGGGCAGAGTAGCGTATGCCGAGTCGCTCGCAAAGGCCAGGTTGAATCGCGACCGACAGAGCTGCCAGCACCTTCTTGAGTCGAGTAAGGAGGTCGATACGTTCGGTGTAGGTGTTCGTATGCAGTGCGACAAAGGAACGCGCAAGGGACACCTGCCACGCATGGTCTGGACTAGCAAATCGAAAGAGCAGTCCACTCGTGGTAGTGGGCTCAAATCCTGGGCCTGAAAGGGCGATTCCGAGTTCGCGCGCCTCGCTCATAAGCGGGTAGTCGCGACGGATGCTCTCCTGAAACTTGGCAACCAAGTCCCTCCCGGCGTCTAGATCGAGCGCCATCACAGTCGGGAAGCGCGCTTGAACGACTACAAGGCCAAGCGGGGCCTCAGTGAGATGAACGGAAGGGACCGGATCTCCGAAGGGGGCTTCGACAGGCGCGAGAGTAACAGCAGTCATCGGTTCGCACTATACTTCCCATTGCTTCCCATGTCAAGGCCGGGCATTGAGTCAGGACGCCTACCGGGTTTCGACGCTAGAACTGGAGGGCGGGTAGGAGGGCGGCCGGGTCGCCCCCGGCCTGCCAGTACCGGGCCCAGCCGCCGTTCTGCTGGAGGATCCTCGGGGTCGGCACATGGTGTGCTCCCAGCCGGTACCAGGAGGTCCCCTGGGCTTTGAGCCGGCGGCCCACCGTCACGTCCATCGCCCTCCCAATCGCCCCGGAGGCCTGGGCGCCGTGGATGGCGTATTTGGCGACCCCCCGGCGGTCGAGATCAGGCACGGGCCGCTTCCCGGCCCTCGTCTAGGGCGGCCAGCCATCGCCTCCTGGTCCCGGCGTCCCGCGGTGTGACGCAGCGGCACCGAGCGTGCGCTACCACCGCGCCGAAGGACCCCGACAGCATCGTGAACGAGGCCGTCGACCTCGCCTTGGTGGCGTGCCCCTTCACGGCATGGGCTACTCCGGGATGCGACGGCCCGGCCGGGCAGGCGTCGGCGGTTGAACGTGACGCCGACACATCTGCCGAGGGAAAAGCATGGCCGTGGGGTCTGGTGCTGATCAGCAGCAGAGGCGCGCTTCAGCTCGGGGCAGCGGAAGCCGGGGGTGTCCGGTCACGAACTTGACTGGCGCAAGGTGGCGACGCTGACGTGCGGCCAGCTGAGCCCGTTGAAGTTGAGAAGCACGGTCTGGCTGTACTGCAGCTGCTGAAAGTTTGGCGAGCCTTGCACCGTCTCTAGCCAGAAAGTCGAAGAGACCTGCGCGGTGGCGGCATTGGGTCCAGGCAAGCCGCCCGAAAGGAAGGCGGTGTTGGCGACGCCACCCCCTGGAACTGGGAGATCACTGGTGGACACCTGCAAGGTGACCGTTGACACGATCGTCTGCCCCTGCAGCGCAGCCACCAGTAGGCTGTTGGGGTCGTCGACCATCGACTGGGTGATGCCGGTCAGATCGGCCGTCCGAAAGGCCGACTCGGTCGCAAGGTTCTGCTCGGGGAATGGGGAGGCTGCTGAGGGACTCCCGATGCTGAATGGGTTGAGGCTAACCGGCGGGATCGTCGGGCCGCCGCTGGCCAGGCTTGCGAGGCCCTGGGCCAAAATGGTCGTTCCGTGGGGGATCGAGGCGAGCCGAGCGACGCTCGCTGACACAGCCGGATTGGTGGTAGCTGGCACGTTCAGCCAGAGGCCGGGTCCGATATGGAGCCCGTTGTTGGGCGGGGCGACGTTGGCGTCGGTGATCTGCTGCAAGTACCGGACGCCGGCCATGAGTATGTCCGGCTGAAGCAGCCCGCGATTGCGAATGCCGTCGCCCGGGATGGTGTCGAACTTCAAGATCTCGCCTGTGACGTTCAGCTCCAAGAACCGATCCTGGCCGCTGACAAGAAGGCTCGGCCGCCAGATGGCGTTGAAACCCTTGCCGACCCAACGTCCCAGCAACCCGGCAAGCAGTCCTAGATCAGCCGTAGGGACTGGCCCTGGCACCGGTGCCGGCGGCGGTCCCGGGGGAGGCGAAGGATTCGGGTTATAGCCGAAACCCGGCTCAAGTTCCATGTCCAGACTCTAGATCGCAGATCCGGCCCGAGTCAAGGGGCTGCATTCCCTCGGCCAGGATCTGAGCATGTGCCCCGCCCTTCCATCAGCGGCGTTTCTTACGGTGGCCGGTCAGCCCGGAGCGCGGCCGGGGACGAGATGCGGGTCACGGATCGGGACGAGCTGGCGCCCGGGTACTGGAAGGGGAGCCGGAGAGAGCGAGGGGCGATCCTGGACGCCTTCTGCCTGGCCACGGGGTACCACCGCAACTACGCCGTGGCGATGCTCACGGGGCGGCTGTTGGCGACGGGTTGAGGTCCGGCGCCGGCTGACGCGACCCCGCCGCTACGGCCTGGAGTTCCAGCAAGCCTTGCTGGTGGCGTGGGAGGCGTCCGGCTACGCCTGGTCTCAGCGGCACCAGTCCTTCCTCCCCGAGCTGGTCCCACTCCTGGAGCTGCACCAGCACCTCCGCCTCGACGACGCCACTCGGAGGCTCCTCCTCAGGCCAATGTGAGCAGCGTGTAGCGGTCCTTGGCACCCAAACGCAAGGGACTGGCGCTCCGGAGGATGTCCCACATCAAGCCGGGTACCCTGCTACGCCAGCCGATCCCCGCTCTGGTGGGCCACTGGAAGGCCGAGAACGTCCCCGGGTACCATCGCCGCCGACCGGCCACAAAATCCCCTGGTCTTAGAGCGCTACTGACATATTGTGGCTACTGTGACACCGAGCACCCCGAACGTTGCTCAGGCGGCGTGAACACGGGCCGCTGTCAACGGTGACGCCCTCCACGTGAGACCCGTGCCTCTCAGCAAATGTGCCGCGCTACTGACCCGCCCCTTGATGGCGTACCGAGGCAAAGCGGTTGGGGGCCAGGAGAGTGCTGGCTTAGGCCAAGGGGGGGTGGTCGGCACCTGGGCTAGGACTACTCGGCCGCCCACTCCGCAGACTCCCAAACCAGAAGCTTGTGGCGGCGGTAGTCAGAGTGACGACGGCACCGAATGCTATGCCGAAGAACGCTGTCACATCCTTGGTCATGAGACCGGTCCAGCGAGTGGTCGTGAACATGGCGGCACCACCTACTAATACACCCACAAGTACCCAAATCAACCGGAACGCGAGCCTGGCCTGAGTCTGCATCGAGTACTCTTCTGGGTTCCATGCCTTCGTCCGGGCACGCGCCGAGAGCGTCTTGATGACCGGAGTGGCGTCGTCTTGGATGCGCTCGAACTCCTCTGCTCCGAGGGGGGGAGAGGGTTCTGGCATGGGCATACCGGCAGCCGGTTCCTCAGACACGGGATCTGCTACCGCTGGAAGATGACCTCTCGGATCCGGCCATCGGGGTACTCCACGAGGACCTTGCCGGCGGCCCTCTCCACCTCCTTGCGCCACAGTTCAGTGGAGATTGAGCGGCGAAGCTCCTCTGTGATCGTGACTCCGTTCTCGTCGGCCAGGTTCTTGAGCGTCCTTGCGGCGTCATCCGACAGGTTCACTGACATCTTTACAGCCATCGCTTGTGTCTCCTCCTAGGTTGGGTGCCCTTCATGCTTCTGGGGTGTATATTAGGTGGAGATTAGGTGGTTGTCAAGAGCTATCTCTACCTAGGTTGTAGTTCGTGCAAGCGACGGGGAGACCGGCGGTCCCGAGCGCCGACTCGGCCTCAAGGCAGTCCTCTGACGTCAATCAATGAATATGCCTTGAGGACGGCGGCGGAGGGCGGGCACCAGGCGTGAGCGGACCCTCCGCTTCCGCTGAATTCGCCCTCCCCTCGACCTTCAGGTTAAGGGCGCTGCTGGTCTGCAGCCGCCGGCGCTCGAGGCGGCCGTGGCCCTCGCTCACTTCCACCAGCTCAGGGGGAAAAGGATCCCTGGTCCAGTGCCTCCGGGGTCTCCCTACAAGCCCGGCGGGTTTTCCTTGGCCGTGAACACGTAGTCAGCGCCTTTGGCCGCCACCAGGAAGTCGGCGTGGTCCACCTGGGCATGCATCGCGTCCCCGGTCACCACCACCCCTTCCCGGTCCAGTGGTTCCAGCAGTGGCCGGAAGGCGTTGATCTCGATGGACTTGTGGTCAACCTCCCGCTGGGCCACCACCACCCCCTCCCGATGCACCATCGCCGCGAACAGATGGACTGCCCGGCCATCCTCCTGGCGGGCGCCCCGCACACTCTTGCCGTCCACCGCCACCGCCAGCTGGCTCTCCTCGATCCGCCCCTGGCGCACCTCCTCTTCCAGCCAGGTCCAGATCGCCCGGTCCAGCACCTCCACGTTCACCGCCTGCAACGCCCGCCGCACCGTCGCCTCATGGGGCGCCACATACCTGCCGGTCCTAGGGTGGCGCCGCGCCCCCAGCCGCTCCAGCACCTCCTGGGGCGCTTCCTGCGCCCACTCCCCGATCGTCACAAAGCAGCCAGCACCCAAGAGCACTGCCGCGCTCGCCACCAAGAGGATCGCCGCCAGCCGGTGCCGGCTCCCCTCGCCTTGCGGTGGTCCGGCAACTCCTCTAGCTTGGCCAGCAAGCTCCCCACGCCGACCAGCCGGACCCGGTTCAAGTCCAGTATCGCTGCCTTCCTCTTCGCTCTGGAGCTCGGGACACGCGGGTGCTCGAACGCCGAGCTCAAGAGCCCTCTGGCGTTGCGCAGCAGCTCCCGCAGCCAGCACACCTTCGCCTTCCCGTGATGGCGGGACCGGCCCGCCGACCGCCCATACCCCTGGGTTTCCCCTAACTGGGATCGAATTTCAACACCCTGCTAGCCGCTTGAAGTTCGCTGTCGCGTAGCAGGTCCCACGGTGCCGCTACGGATCGGTGAACGTCTCCATGGCCACCACCGGGTGCCCGTAGGCCACCTCGTAGTCGGCACTGACCCGCCGCAGCGCCTGCTCCAGCACCTGGGAGGCCAGGTTCGGCCACCTCCCGCCCGGCAGCACGCAGACACGCTGGTTGTTCACCACCGGCGGGAGCCGCCGGCGGCGCATGCCCGCGCTCCACCGCAGATGCTGGTCCCTCGCCGGGCACTGGTAGACAGCTGACCCGAACCCAACCAGGGCCACCCAGCGGTCGCCCTCGATCGCGACGTACCGCATCGTCTCTCCAAACGGCCAGTGCCCCAGCCAGCGGTGCCGGTCCAACTCCAAGTTGGACCGCCCAACCTCCTCCCGCTCAGGCGGCCGCACCACCAGAGTCCCCTCCGGCTACTCAGCGCCGCGACCATCCCCCACGGTACGCCGAGCCGCGCCCAAAAGGCCAGCCAGCCACCTACCTCACTCCCGATTCCCCACTTTGCCGAGGACCGTGGCCGGGTTACCAATACGGTTGCCATTCCGGTTGCATGTGTGGTACAGTGCCCACAGGAGGATGTGAATGGAGAATCTGGACGCGGCACCGCTGCCCCGACTCGCGGTCATCGAACTCCGGTACCCATTGTCCCCAGTGCTCACCAACTCCGACTCACTATTGCAGTTGTCAGAGAGCCTGCGGGGAGATCTCCCTATCGTCAGAGGCGGACCTATGCCCCATCTGAGTATCTCCGTTGGGCAAGGGCCGATCTCGGCACCTCAATCGGCTTACCGCTTCATGTCACGGGACCTCTTCACGTCAGCTACTGTGGCTCCGACTGCGGCGGTTGTAGAAACCACGTCCTATCAGGGATGGCCTGCCTTCACCGACCTGTTCAAGCGAGTCCTAGATGCGATCTCTGCCCTCGGCCAACTTCAAGGGGCAGAGCGAATCGGTCTTCGATACATCAACGAGATCCGGCTGCCCGGTGACCCCGCTGGGCTGGAGGCCTGGCAGCCGGTCGTGTCGCCTGAGGCAGTTGCCCCCCACGTACTGGCAAGTCGGCTAACTGGTCACCACATGACACAAGGCCTGTCACAGACGACCATTCGCGTCGCTGAAACCACCACAATAACCGTCCGCCAAGGCCTCATGTTGGGTTACGCGGTCGGGGATAGTCCGCTAAAAGTACCGACACCGCTTTCGCGAGGACCCTACTTCCTAGTGGACATTGACAGCGCGACTGCCGCGCCCGAGCCTGTGCCACCTTTCGACAGGGACGACGTACTGCGGTCAGCGGATCTCCTGCATGCACCTATCAAGAGCATCTTCGAGGGCATTGTCCAGCCAGCCTACCGGGGGGGACATCCCCGTTTGGGAGGGGACGAATGATCGAGCAAACTACAGCGAACACTCCGACTCTTGACGAGAACGCACCCCAGGAATCAAATCTGGCGGAAAGAGGGCAACTGGACGCAGGAACTCGCTCCAGCAACCTGGAGCAGCTGGCCGACATAGCTGACCAGACCGGCACCATGAAGCGCCAGGTCGAGCACTTGAGCCAACGTGTAGATGGCCTTCATGGGCGCTCGATCGAAGCCTTTCGCAAGGAACTCACCGAACTCACCGAGAAGCAGCTCAAGCTCTCGCTGAATCAAGTGCTGACCAGCTTGGTGAGCGGATATGGGATGTCTTGGAGTGATGTTGCCCGCTCCACCGGAGTAACTCAGCAAGCCATACGGAAGTGGCGTCACGGTGGCAAACCATCGCCAGAGAGTCGGCGGCGCCTTGCAGAACTGGCTGCCTGCGTGAATCTGCTGGATCACGCTGAAGTCAGTGACCCCGCGTCATGGCTTGAGCTGCCTCTTGTCGCCAACTACATTCCGCGCAGGCTGGATCTCTTCATCCGGGACCGGCATCAAGAGCTAATCGCCTTGGCCCGAGGCGATATTGGACCAGAGACCGCAATATCAAGTTTGGACCCCCAGTGGCGAGACAACCTCCGATCTGGGCACGAAGTGTTCTTGGACACAGATGGCCAGCTGTCGATCCGAGCCCGCTGAACTCGACGCGTAGCGCAGTATGGCCGATCTTGCTGTTCCGGACCACCCCAATCTGATTTACCGGTATGTTGACGGTTCAGGCGATTCGGTGCCGCTGTCCCGGCCACTGTGTCAAGGCGACGTGCTGGCCAATGTTGAGGTGCTTCCTTTCGACCCTACTCCATACGTCGTCGTCATGACTCATCCTTGTACAATGCGCAGGGGCGAGCAACTACGGCCCTACCTGCTCGTCGCCGCCGTACGAGCCACCGGCGAGGCGGTGGATACGTTGTACCGCCAGAACAAGAGGGTTATGCCCCTCGCTGGGCTACCGGCTGGTGATTGTGTGGCAAAGTTTGATGAAATGGTAAGCGTGGCGACTCACGATCTGTGGACCAAGCACAGGGTCGCGTGCCTGGACGACTATGGAATCGCGGTCCTGCAGCAGCGCCAGATCCACTACATGACGAGGTACACGGTGGAGGTGGAGAAGCTGCACGAAGTCAATGCTCCTGTGCTTATGGAGCTAGAGCTGTTGGAGGAGTGGCGTGAGCGAGCTTTCGCAAACAGGTCGATCGCTGAGTGTCGTAGGATTGAGGTCGAAGTTGATCGCACCTTCGAACATGCATTCGAGCAATACCGCCAACAAGCGAGAGAGCCGGCGAGACGCTCCAGTATTCGGCGGAGCATGAGAGCGACGCTCGCTGGGGCGTCGTCGGACCAGGTGAACTCAGCCGGAGCACAGTAGTTCCCGGCCGATTGGCTCCGAAGCGCCGTCGCTCCGGCTGGTTGCGAGCCTACGGCAAAGGTTGCGATCCCGCTGCCGCCTCAAACTGACGCAGGGCTGTTCTGCCGCAAGTGCCGCCGCTGCACTAGGGGGCCTCGCTGCTACTCGTGCGCAAGGGCGCATCTCGACCTCGGCGACCCCGCCCGTTCTCGCTGGGAACTCCTCCCAAAGCTTAGCCCAACCACCCCCTGTGGGGACCCCGGAAGTCGGTCCAGGCTGAGTAAGAGTTACGACTGACTGATGGCCTTGGCGAAGACCGCTGGTGGTTGGTAGCTGAGAGCACTGTGCGGACGGTGGACATTGTACGCATGGCACCAGTCGGCATAGAGAACCTTTGCCTCCAGGACGCTGTCGAAGACCTCGCGGGCGAAGAGCTCATCGCGGGCCCGGCTGTTGAAGCTTTCGACGTAAGGGTTCTGCCAGGGCGAGCCGGGGTCGATGAAAGTGGTTTGGGCACCAGTCTGCCGACACCAGTCCTGGATCGCCTCAGCTATGAACTCCGGCCCGTTATCGTGTGCGGTGTCTGCCATTGCCGCTCACGCAACCCCAATTGCGGTCACTGCCGGAAGGAATCGCTAGGGCTGCGGCAGTGGGACGGAGGAACCCGCGAGTGGAAAGAAGACCCTGTACCGGGTAGCGCACCCGAGCCTCGGCGCGGGTGGTGATCCGGCGGATAAGCCGGACCAAGCCGGAGGATCTCCTCCGCCGGTCGATACGGGGGCCGCCATCTCCTCTATCCGGTCTCTGGGGGACTGGGTCAGCGAGTGGGACGCCTTCAACTCGCGACGGAGGGTCGAGAAGCTCGACTTCACCGTTCAGACCGCCTGAGATCAAAAAGTGTAATAATGGGGGAACTGCCGTGTAAAGACCGGTCCCAGCCTCTCAGGAATCGCCCATCTCCACCGGCCTCCAGAAAGTCATAAGACCCTCGATGAGAGGGTCTTGCGAATAATCGCGAAAACGCTCGCGACTTTCGCCAAGCAGACGCCCGGAGAGCAATCTCCGGGCGTTTTGCTGTCTTCTTGAGCCCTGGAGGTGAAAATCAGCGCCTGAAGAAACAAAGAACGCGCCTTGGGGCGGCTGTCAGGCCGGTCTCAGGGCGCGCTTGGTCCAGGAAGGCTGGATCTTGGTCGGTGGAAGGTTTCGGGGCCGCCCTTACGGCGCCCGGGAGTCCTCGGCCTGCTCCGGCTCGTCGAGGGGGGTGGAGCCCGGGTCCTGCACCAGAGCCACCTGGGAGCTCCGCCGGGGCCGAAGCCGGTGCTTCTTCAGCGCCGCCGCGGCCGCCTTGGCCGCGTCCCGCTCCCGCTTCAGCCAGATGTGGAGGTTATGGGCTCCCCACATGAAGGTCACCAGCAGGGACACGTTGGGGATGTGCCGGTAGTGGAACTGGCCCTTGGTCATCCCGATCACGTCCGGGTTCTTGAAAGTTGAGAAGCCCCGCTCCAC
>JAKAVU010000204.1 GCA_021817185.1 bacterium | reverse complement strand
GGGATAGCTCGCCATCCAGGGCGCAGCTCAGGGTCAGGAGGCTGCACTTCATGGTCAGATCGAAATGTCCCTGTAGATGCTGCCGAACTCCCGACGGGCGGTGGCGACCAGCCGCGAGGCCGCCTCCGGGGAGCACTCCATGGCGACGCCGATCTCCCGATAGCTGAGCTTGGCCAGGTCGCGCAGCAAGAGTGCGGACCGCCTGCCGAACTCGCACGCGAGCAGCGCCCGCTTGGCGGTGTTGATGCGGGAGGCGTCGGCCCCGGACGACCCCAGGCTGATCAGCGGCGGCCGCTTGCCGAAGAGCCGGCCGACTCCCTTTCGCTGGGGGGGGTAGTGCTGGTGCTGCCGCGCCGCTCTGGTCACGGCCCGGTACAGGATCGCCCGCCCATCCCGCTGCAGGCTGGCGGGCGGGAAGTGCCGAGCATAGTAAAGACCCGCCGTCACGTACTCCACCGCCTCCTCAGGGGTCCCGGTGAGATGGAGTGCGTAGGTGACCAGCGAATCGAGATGCTGGCGGGCGAGCTCCTCCAGCGTGCTCGCGGCAGTTTGAGGTCGTTCTAAGACGCTGTTCATGACGTTGCGTGGTGGCCACGCGAGCTGGTGGCCAGCATAGCCGCCCCGCTCCAAAAGTGCAAGCGACCGAACGACGGCGTTGGGGAATCAGTAAAGGCGTTGTGGCCGACCGGGTCCACGGCCTGCCGCCAATGCCGAGGGTCGTCCCGGTGCGGGAGGTGCCGCCTGGAGGCACCCCCCGCACTCGGTCTTCCTCGGCTCGATCCCCGGGCGGTTGTGCGTATCGCCGGGTTGTCGGCGCGGTAGTCTTCCTCAGGATCAGGCGGCCGGCCTTCCTGTCCCGCCGAGATCGAGCGAGGAGTGAGGCAGATGGAAGGGTCAGAGCACGTAGAGTTCCTGTCGGCAGTCTTGATCACATCCGCCGAACCGGGCCGGCTGGCCGCGTTCTACCGGGACGGGCTGGGAATCCCCCTTGTCAGCGAGGAGCACGGTGGCCAGTCTCATTGGGGCTGCGAGCTGGGAGACGTCCACTTCGCGGTTCACCCCGGGGAATCCGGTTCAGGCCGTGGCTCTATCCGCTTCGCCCTGTGGGTTTTCGATCTGGAGTCATACGTGGCCCGGCTGCAGGAGAAGGGAATCCCGTGTCTGTATCCCATCGAGCGACTGGGCGAGGGGTCCTGGGTGACCGCCGTGCGCGACCCGGACGGCAATGAGGTGGAGTTGACCCAGATGAGCGAGCAGTGGGTCCGGCACCTGGCCGAGCATCGCCGGGGTGGGGCGGACGTCCTCGTCCGCGCTCTGGGATCCCCATAGTTCCGTGCGCGACCAGGCCTCCTGGGCGTGCGACTGGATCCAGGTGCCGTGAGGTGGACTGGAGCGGCCCCTTCGGCGGCGGTCAACGACCAGGTGGTGGCTGCGGGCTGCCCTGACGTCGTGACCCAGCCGCATGTCGGTGGTGGCGGGCCCAAGCGGAGCCGGAGCGCCAGCGTCACCTGCGGGCGGTAACATCGCGCAGAAGTCGAGTCGTGGGACGACGGAGGAGCCCAGATGGCGGAGCGGACACCGGATCGGACGAGACCACGGACCTCCAGCCGCGGGGGCGGCGACGGGGCCACAGGGTTTTCGGCCGATGAGCGGGCCGCCATGCGCGAGCGGGCCCGGGAGCTCAAGGCGGCAGCCGCGAAGGAGGATGGCGAGCAACTGCTGCTGGCCGCGATCGCCAAGATGGACGAGCCGGACCGGTCGATCGCCACCAGGGTCCACGCTCTGGTCAAGGCCGCGGCGCCCGAGCTGGAGGCGAGAACCTGGTACGGGATGCCCGCCTATGCGCGCGGCGGCAACGTCGTCTGCTTCTTCCAGAACGCCGGCAAGTTCAAGGCCCGATATCAGGTGCTCGGCTTCAACGACCGGGCGCAGCTGGACGACGGCGCCATGTGGCCGATCAGCTACGCGATCCTGGAGCTGGGCCCGGCCGAGGAGGCCAGGGTCACCGCCCTGGTTCAGCAGGCGGTCGGCGCGGGCCAAGCGCGGGGCTAGCGCGAGCCGCAGCCCGGCCCCGGCGGCGACTGGACGGTCAGTTGGGGTCTGGCCCCAGACCAGATGGCGGTTGGAGGCCGAGGTCGCGGTAGCAGCCCGGGGGGATCCCAATGTCCGCGAGCCAGAGCCGCCCCACCCAGTGGCGCGCCTGCGCCTCCTGGCAGCCGCGCTTGGCCACCCCCAGCATCAACGTGTGGTCAGCGCGCACACAGTCCCCGGGGGCCAGCCCGGTGTCGCAGTCGAGACCACTGGGCAGATCGATCGACAGGACCTTGGCTGAACAGCGATTGACCCGCCCGATCAGCTCCGCGAGGTCGCCTCTCGGGGCGCCCACGGCTCCTGTCCCCAAGATTCCATCCACCACCAGGGAAGCCTCGGCGAGGCACCAGTCGGCGAGTTCCTTGAGCCCGGACGGAGTGGCGGCGGGCTGGCGCACGACGGCGCCGGCTGCGGCCGCCGCCTCGGCCAGCCCCGGCTGGGAGACCGGTGGTCGAGGCGTCATGAGGCAGCGGACGCGGTGGCCCCACGCCGCCAGATGTCGTGCGGCCACCAGTCCATCGCCACCATTGTTGCCCTTGCCGACC
>JAKAVU010000028.1 GCA_021817185.1 bacterium | reverse complement strand
CGGGGGGAGGCTTCGCTCCCATTAATTCCTCCACCAACCGCCCCGATTGTGGTTGGGAGAAATTAGGGCGACGTCGACGCGGTGGCCTGGAGCCTCTTGGTCCAGGCCCGGGTCTCCCGGACCATGGTCGTCACTCCGATCCCGACCACCGCGAACATCACCAGGAAGATGGGCAGGCCCAGCTGATCCAGATTGTGGACGTGAATCCCGGTCTCGACGCTCAGGCTCGCGATCTGGGGGAAGGCCAAGCCGAACGCCCCGCCCAGCACGAACGCCGCTCCACCCCAGGTGAGCGTCCGCCCGGCCACGGTGAGCGCCACCTGGCGAATCGCCTCCGGGGTGAGCCCGCGGCGTGCCGCGATCCTCCCGAAGATCGCCCCGGCGAGCACCTGGACCAGGGTTGTGCCCACCCCGAACATCGCTCCCGGGACCCAACCCAGGGCGGCCGACGGCATGGCCGGGGCCAGCACCGTGTAGATGATGATGGCGAAGGCGCCAAAGCCCCACCCGGCGATGAAGCCGTGCAGAGCCGGCATCCATGGCCGCGGGTCCTGGACCCAGGCCGGCGACTCGCCGCTCCCGGTCGCCCCCGGGGTTGCCGCCTCATGCTCACGGCGCAGCCCGGGGATGTGGAGATGGAAATGGAAGGGGAGGCGCCCCTTGCGCACGATGAGGAGCCCAGCCCAGATCATCACCGCGCCCACCACCACGTAGATGCCGTAGTCGGCATCCCCGTAGGTCAGAATCCGGCTGAACCCGAGATAGGCGAGCTCACTGGCCAGGGCTCGCTGGAGGGTGAAGGCGGCCGAGAAGATGAGTCCGGCCCGCAGCCCCTTCTTGGTCGAATAGCTGCCGATCGCATAGCTGAAGGTGATCGGCCAGGTGTGCTCGTCGGGGGTGATCCCGTGCACCATCCCCAGGAGTAGCGCGGTGATCAGGATCGCCAAGCCGGCTACGTGGACCGGGTTCCAAAGGTTGATCACGGCCCCAATCACGGCTGAACTCCCACCAGCCGGCTCGCCACAGCGGGAGCCCTGACGCGGGTCGGCTCAGCGCGGTGCTCCTGCTGGCAGCGCAGGCACGTTCCCGTGAGCACGAGCCGATGGTCGGAGATCGCGAACCCGGTCAGGTTCTCCATCTGGGCGATCGCCGCCGCAATCGGGCCGCAGGGGACGGCCGCCACCTCTCCGCAGACGGAACAGCGGAGGTGGTCGTGGTGCTCGGTCGTCATCTCGTAGTGAGTGCGCCCATCGTCGAACTCCACCCGGCGGACCTGGCCCTCCATCTCGAGCCTGGCCATGGCCCGAAACACCGACGAGAAGTCGGCTCTCAGCCCGGTGGCCGCCAGCTCGCTGCGGAGCTCCTCGAGGCTCCAGGTGTGATGGCCACGGACGATCATCAGGTCCTTCAGCGCCGCTCCGATCTTCGGCCTCCTTCCCATGGACCCAGCATACATTGCGCAACCAATTTGTGCAAGTGGGTTGCGCATTGAGATCCGCAGCCGGCTGGGCGTGGACCCGCAGCCGGCTGGCGGTCGGCCTCGTGGGTCGGTCCATTTGCGAGAATGCCCCGGTGTCGAGGCTCACCGGCGAAGAGGATGGGGGCGCCCCAGCGCGACCAAGCTGGGGGCCGTACCTATCCCTGCGCCAGTGGGGGACGGTGCGGGAGGACTACAGCGCCGATGGTGATGCCTGGGCCTACTTCCCCTTCGAACACGCGGCGCTGCGAACCTACCGCTGGGGGGAGGACGGGATCCTGGGGGTCTCCGACGACCGCCAGCTCCTGTGCGCCGCGCCGGCTTTCTGGAACGGCCAGGACGAGTGCCTGAAGGAGCGCTTCTTCGGGCTCACCAACGCTGAGGGCAACCACGGCGAGGACGTCAAGGAGTACTGGCACTACCTGGACGCCCTGCCCGACAGCAGCTATCTGCGCGCACTCTACCGCTATCCGTTCGACGCGTTTCCATATCAGGAGCTGCGCGAACGCAACCAGGCGCCCGGCCCCGAGATCAAGCTGCTGGACCTGGGAATCTTCGACCGCGACCGTTACTTTGATGTGGAGGTCGAGTACGCCAAGGCAGGCCCGGGAGAGCTGGTGTGCCGGATCACCGTGCACAACCGCAGCCAGGAGTCGAGAGAGCTGCATCTTCTGCCGCAGTTCTGGTTCCGCAACACCTGGAGCTGGTCCGATCCCCCGGACACTCCGCCCCAGCTGGTCGCCTCCGGCCGGCGCCTCCAGGTGGAACATCCTCTGCTGGACGGATATCACGTGGAGGTGGAGGGCCAGTTCCACTGGCTCCTCTGCGACAACGAAACCGACAACGAGGCGCTCTACAACTGCCCGGGGCGCAGCCCCTTTCCCAAGGGGTCCATCGCCAAGGCGGTCCTGAGCGGCGACCCCGGGAGCTGCAACCCCAGCCTCAAGGGAACCAAGGCAGCGGCTCACTTTCAATTCCAACTCCCCGCCGGCGCATCGGAGAGCGTGCGTTGGACCTTGACCCAGAAGGACGGGCCCACCGAGGTCGACGCAGTCTGCCGGCAGCGGCGGGAGGAGGCCGACCGCTTCTACTCCTCGGTCAGTCCGAAGGGGTGCGACCCGGAGGCGGCTCTGATCCAGCGCCAAGCGTATGCCGGGCTCGTCTGGTCCCAGCAGTACTACGCGTACGGGGTCGCCCGATGGCTGGACGGAGACCCCGGGTATCCGCCTCCTCCACCGCAGCGCCAGGTCGGCAGGAACTCGACGTGGCGGGGGTTGGAGGCGGAGGACGTCATCGTCATGCCGGACAGCTGGGAGTACCCGTGGTTCGCCTCTTGGGATCTGGCCTTCCACGCGCTTGCCCTGGAGCCGATCGACGCGGCGCTCGCCAAGCAGCAGGTGATGCTATTGCTGAAGCCGCGCTACCTGCGTGAGGACGGCCAGCTCCCGGCTTACGAGTGGAGCTTCTCCGACTCCAACCCGCCCGTCCACGCGATGGCGGTCTGGCAGATCTACGTTCGGGACCGCAATCGCACCGGGACCCCGGACCGGGCCTTCCTGGAGCGGGCGTTCCTGGCCCTGCTCTTCAACTACGGCTGGTGGGTGAACCGCCGCGACGTCAGCGCCCACGACATCTTCTCCGGTGGCTTCCTGGGGCTGGACAACATATCCGCGGTCGATCGCAGCCACCTGCCCGAGGGGGCGCAGATCTTGGAGGCGGACGCCACCGCCTGGGTAGGGATGTTCGCGATCAAGATGTTCCGCATCGCCTCGGAGCTGGCGATCGAGGAGCCCCAGTACGAGGACATGGCGCTGCGTTTCTTCAAGCACTTCGCCCACATCGCCATGGCGCTCAACGGGAGGGACGGCCAGCCCGGGCTTTGGAACCCCGAGGAGGGGTTCTACTACGACCGCCTCCAGCTTGCTGACGGGCGGTCCGAGGTGATGCGGGTGCGCAGCCTGGTCGGGCTGATGCCGCTCGCCGCGACTGAGGTGGTGCACCGTCACAGCCTGGAGCGGCTCCCCAGGGTCTCGAGCTACCTGGAGCGGTCCCTGCAAAGCCAGGCCTTCCACTACCAGCCCGCCGGTGAGGATCCCTACGCCTGTCTCTCGCTGGTCAGTCCGAACCGCCTCCACCAGCTGCTGGACCGTCTTCTCGACGAGCGGGAGTTTCTCTCCGACCATGGGCTGCGATCACTCTCCAGAGTCCATCTGGAGGAGCCGTTTCAGTCTCAGCTGGTGGGGGGCATGCCGCCGGTGCGATACGAGCCGGGGGCCTCCGACGAGCGCATCATGGGTGGCAATTCCAACTGGCGGGGTCCGGTCTGGCTGCCCACCGGTTACCTCCTGATCCAGGCGCTCCGGCTCTTGGGGGCGGGACTGGGCGACAACTTCACCCACGAATTCCCAGGACGGGGCGGCGTCCCCATGACCCTCGGCCGCATCGCCGATGAGGTGGCCCAGCGGACGGTCGCCATCTTCCGGCGCGACTCCTCAGGGAGGCGGCCGGTGTTCGGCGCCAACGCCAAATTCCAGGAGGACCCCTCCTGGAACGACTGCCTGCTGTTCCACGAGTACTTCAACGGTGATGACGGGAGCGGCCAGGGCGCGTCCCACCAGACCGGCTGGACGGCGCTGGTCGCCCTCCTGATCGAAGAGCTCTGCCAGCCGTGGCAGCCGGGTCATCCCCCCGCCTGAGACCAGCGCCGGTTCAGGACTCCCACACCGGGGTCGAGAGCGCGTTGAGCGAGAGGTTCTGGGTGACCTGCTGGGGGGCACCCGGCTTGGCGCTGGCCGCTCGGGGGATCCAGTAGAGCTGGAAGGGGTCCCCACGCGATGGGACGTTCATGAAGAGCAGGCTATTGCCCGTGGGGGACCAGCAGGGAGAGGCTGCCATCGGGCCCTGGGAGAGGATCGTGGGGGTGCCCAGGCTGGTCCCGTTCCAGCTTGCCACCTCCAGAGTGTCGCGCTGCAGGCGATTGTTCACGCAGATCATGGCGACCTCATTGCCGGCCGGGTTGAGTGCCGGCTCTGAGCAGTTCTGGGCGGGCGTCGTGAGGTAGACGGGGTTGCCCTCGGGGGAGCTCACATAGGTGAGCTGGGAATAGGGGTAGCTGTCGTTGCTGCTGCTGACGTCGAAGCTGGTGTAGAGCAGACCGCCGTTGGCGGTCGGGATCGGGGAGACGTCCCCCCCGGTGTAGTTGTTGGGGATGCTCCACTGGGTTGGCGATGCCCCGGGGTTGGCCATCGGCACCGACTGGATCTCGAAGTCGACGTTGTAGTCGGCCGAGGGGTCGATCCAGTTGTAGGCGTAGAAGACGCTCTGGCCGTTCGCGCTCATGCGCGGGTAGAACACGAAGTGGTTCTGGAAGTAGTAGGGGGAGCTCTCCTGGAGCAACCGCCGCAGCACCTGCCCGCTCGGGCTGAGCAGATACAGGTCACTGTAGCCGTTGCCCTTGTCGACTGCCAGGAGGTCGCCGTTGGGCCCGGGGGCCACCTGGTACCAGTTCCCGGAAGGGGTTGCCAATTTGGTGAAGGCGAGCCCGTGCAGGCTGTAGATGGACCCGTTCTGAACCAGCACCACGGTGCCCGGCAGCGCCACCAGCGCCTGCTCCTGGGTCGGGTCCGCCGTGGTGGTGGTCTTGGTCTGGAGGGTGCCGAGCACCGAGTACACGACCAGCCCGAAGACCGCCATCAGCGCCACCGTGGCGAGTGCCGCCAGCAGTTGACGCGCGCTCATGATGGGAAGTTCTGCTGGACCACGGCGTTGATCGCGCTCCAGTTGGGGAGCAGGACCTGCTCGGTGGAGGTCCCGGACTGCTCGGTGCCACTGCTGTAGTCGGGGGGCAGCATCACGATCTCCTTGACCGCGCCATTGCTGAAGTCCCGCGCCAGCCCGGCGATCGACGCGACCTGGGTCAGCGACATGTTGGTGCGGACCTCGTCGCCCAGCGCGGAGGCGATCCGGGGGATGTCGGCGATGCTCATGTGCTTGGCGGCGTCCTTGATGTCCACCAGCAGTTCCTGCTGCTTCTGGTTGCGGGCGATGTCCTCGAGCAGGGCGCCGTGGCGGGACCGCACGTAGGTCAGCGCGTTCACCCCGTCCAGCCGCTGGGGCCCGGGCAGGATCGCGATCCGCTGGTTGGCGTAGGGGTTCTTGCCGGTGAGGTCATACGGGTACTGGACGTCGAGCACCGGCATCTGGGCGATGGCGTCCACCCCGCCCAGCTGGTTGACCAGGTCCACCAGCCCACCCAGTCCGATCCAGGCCCAGTAGTTGACAGGCACGTTGAAGTCACTCTCCACCGTCTGCACCGCGTCCTTGGCGCCCCCCAGCTCGTAGGCGGCATCAATCTTGGCGCTGCCCCCGCTCGCGATCGGGACCCAGAGGTCGCGGGGGATGGACAGCATCACCGCGTGATGGGTGGCGGGATCCACCCGCACCAGAATCATGGTCTGGGTCAAGACCGCTCCGGCCACGAACTTGGTGTCGTTGTCCGAGCCCAAAAGGAGCACGGTGAACGGCTGCCCCGGTGGCGGCGGGGCGGTGACGCCGTTGAGTTTCGGGCTGTTGGACCCCTTACCCAGGGTGGACTGCCCGGTCACCCGGATCGCCGTGGCCACCGCCGGCAGGAAGTAGGCGACCACTCCGCTGGCTCCAGACACGACGAAGCCCAGCACCACCAGGAACGCCAGCAGCGTCCGGTGCCGGCCCCAGCTGAAAGACGAGCGGTGGGAGTAACGGTGGGTCGAAAGCCCGGCGCGACGGCGCCTTGGCTTGGTCCCGGCAGCCATGTGCGGCCAAGTGTAACCTGCCCGGCTGAGAGGAGCCTGAGCCGCGATGGCCGGTCCGGGGACGCCGGAGTCGCTAACCTTGCGTCTCATGCTGCTCAGTGGCAAGCGGATATTGGTCACCGGCGTGCTCTCGCCCGCCTCGATCCCCTTCGCGGTGGCCAAGCAGGCCCAGGAGGACGGCGCCGAGGTCGTGCTGACCTCGTTTGGCCGGGTGGCCCGGATCACCGAACGCACCGCGGCCCGCCTGCCCCGGCCGGCCGAGGTGCTGGAGCTGGACGTCTCGGTGGATGCCGACTTCGAGGCTCTGGCCGCCACCATCAAGCAGCGGGGGTGGCAGATCGACGGGGTGGTGCACGGGGTTGCCTTCGCCCCAGGCGATGCGCTGGGAGGTGCCTTTTTGCAGACGCCCTGGGAGTCGGCCGCCACCGCGCTGCGAGTCAGCGCTTACTCCCTCAAGCAGCTGGCGGTGGCCCTGGAGCCGGCCATGCCGGCCGCCGGCGGCAGCATCGTCACCTTGGACTTCGACGCCACCCAGGCCTGGCCCGGCTACGACTGGATGGGGGTCTCCAAGGCCGCCCTGGAAGCGGTGGTGCGCTACCTCGCCCAGTATCTGGGCAGCCGGGGAATCAGGGTCAACGCGGTCTCGGCGGGGCCGATCTTCACCACCGCCGCCAAGGGGATCCCTGGTTTCGCCCGGTTCCCCGAGGTGTTCGCGGAGCAGGCGCCGCTGGGCTGGGACGCGCGGGACTCCGGCCCGGTGGGCAAGGCGGTGGTGGCGCTCCTCTCCGATTATTTCTCAGCGACGACCGGGGAGCTGATCCATGTCGACGGTGGCTTTCACGCGGTCGGGGCCTCGGCCAGGGGAGGAGAGGTAGCCGGGTAGCTGCCTCCTCGGCGGCTGCGCCTGGCCCACCACACCATCCCCCCGGCCGCCGTCGCCAGCGCGGCGAGACCGGCGATGGTCATGGTGGCCCGGCTGCCCAGCGACTGCTCGATCAACCCGGCGATGGGGCTGCCGATCGGGGTGGTCCCCATGAAGACCCACAGGTACAGGGACATGACCCGGCCCCGCAGCGGCGCCGGCGTGAACAGCTGGATGATGCTGTTCGACATCGAGGAGTAGACGATCATCCCCGCGCCGGTCGCGACCAGCAGCGCCATGGCGGGGACCACGGTCCCGACCTGGCCGGCCAGGGTCAGGAACCCACCGAAGGTGGCACAGCCCGCCAGCAGCACCGCCACTGTGGCCCGCCCCCAGTAGGCGACCACCAGGGCCCCGCCCAGGGCTCCCACTCCGAGCGCCGCGCTGAGAAGCCCGAAGGTGGTCGCCCCGGCGTGGAGGCCCTCCTTGGCGAGGGCGGGGATCATGACCGAGAAGTTGTAGGACAAAGTCCCGACCACCAGCATCATCACCATCACCAGGGCCACCTCCGGGGTGCGGGCGGCGTACCGCGCCCCCTCCTTGATCTGCTCAAGGGTCCCAGCCACCCGGCGACCGGCGCGCTCCAAGAGATGCAGCTCCTCCGGGCGCATGAGATACAGCGCCAGCAGAACGGCCAGGTAGGAGATCGCGTTGAGGTCGAAGCACAGCGCCGTGCCCACGGTGGCGATGAGGATGCCGGCGGCTGCCGGCCCCACCACCCGAGCGCCGTTGAAGACTGTGGAGTTGAGGGCCACGGCGTTGGCCAGCTGATCCTGGCCCACCATCTCGGGGACGAACGCCTGCCGGGTCGGGCCGTCCACCACGTTGATCAGGCCGAAGAGCGCGACCACCAGGAACACCTCCCAGACGGTCACGATCCCCAGCCCCACGGTGATCCCGAGGACCCCGGCCACGACCGCAAACGATCCCTGGGTGATGTAGAGCAGGGATCGCTTCGGGAAGCGGTCCGCGATCACGCCCCCGAAGGGTTGGAGCAGGAGGTTGGGCAGGAACTGCACCATGACCACCAGGCCGAGCATGAAGGCGGAGTGGGTCAGCTCCAGGATCAGCCACGCCTGGGCGGTGCTCTGGAGCCAGCTGCCGGTGACCGACACCAGCTGGCCGCTGAAGAACAGCCGGTAGTTCCTGGTTGCCAGCGACTGGAAGGTGCGGCCCGTCACCGCCCTGGGGCTGTACCTCATTGGTCGAGATGCACCAGATGCTCGAGCGCTGGCAGGGCGCGGCTGATGGCGGCGACCTCAGCACGGCTCAGGTGGTCGAGCCGCTCTGCGAACCAGCTGGCACGGGCACGGCGAGCGGCCTCCGCGACCTCCCGGCCCCTGGGGGTGAGGCTGATCCGCACGCAGCGGCGGTCGCTGAGGTCGGCCTGCTTGGCGACCAGGCCGTCCGACTCCATCTGGTGGACGACCGCGGTCATGGATGGCAGCTTGACCCGCTCCCGCGCCGCCAGCTCGGAGACCGACGAATCGGGATGCTCGAGCAAGGAGTTCAAGACCGGGTACTGGCCCAGGTTGACCCCGATGGGGGTGTACGCGTGGCGCAGGCTTCGCCCCAGCAGGGTCATGACCAGGGGCAGCCGCTGGCCCAGCTCGGAGGAGGCGACCTCCAGGCCCTCTGGGGGACGCTCTGTGGTTGGGTTCCTCGTCGTCATGTTATTAGGATACCTAATTAGTTAACCTAATGACAAGGCGGGTGGGAGCGGGATGGGGCCGGCTCGCACCGGGCGCCCTCTTACCCGATACCACGGGAGTCGCCACTTCGGTTCGTGGATCTGGGCTGACGGCATGGCGCAGCACGGGGGACATGTGCTCCGAACCACTTCCCCCAGTCCTCGGCAATCCGGCCGGGGCCGGGTCGGTCAGCGCTCGTCCGCGCCCGGCCTGGCGCCTGGCCTCGGCCGCACCCATCGTCTGGATGGCTGCCACCGAGCGCCGCCGAGCCGTGGCTCCGGGATCGATGGATGCCACCCATTGACGGGACGGATCAGGAGAACCCGCCCTGCCTCGCGACCCGCGGCGGGATGACCGTCGCGCGGCGCCTAGTCGACGCAGCTCTCGGTCGACACCGGGGTGCTGTCGTGCTCCCCTCGGGCCAGATCCGGAGCGATCTCCCGCGCGGTGAGGGCGTAGCCCTCGTCGTTGGTCACCAGCGATTTGGCGAAGACGACCCCCAGCACCTCGCCCTGGAGGTTGACGAACGGTCCTCCGGAGTTGCCCGGGATGACGTTCGCCTCGAGGACGAAGATCTGGCGGCTGACCAGTCCCTGCGAGTAGATGTCGCGCCCGACCGCCTGGATCTCACCGCGGATCGCTCCGGGCACCACCTGCTCGCTGCCGCCGCCCGGATACCCGATCACCGCGCCCTGGGTGCCGCGGGAGCCGCTGTCAGAGAAGGCGAGCGGGTTGAGGTCGAGCCCGGGGACCAGCAGCAGGGCCAGGTCGGTGCGGGGGTCGAAGAAGACCACTCGTGCCGGCAGGGAACCCAGTCGCCCGGGGATCGCGACTGTGGTGCCGTGGGTCCCGGCCACGACGTGGGCGTTGGTCATGATCAGGTCGTGGGCTACCGGGAAGCCACTTCCCTCGATCAGGCCGCCGCAGCCCGAGCTCACCACCTTCACGGTCTCCGCGGCGTCGCGGCGGATGGCGACGTCGCCACTCAGGTCTCCCGGCAGGGCCACCGGGCCTGGGAGTGGCGGCACCAGATCGGCGAACACCTGCGGGAAGGGCACCGCACTGAAGACGTGCTGGAGGTAGCCGAGCCAGGCCGGCCCCTCAGGAAGGTTGCGGTCGAGGGTGCGCAGGATGGTGGAGCTTTGGATCTGCGCGGCAAGCGGTTGGATGGGGCCCTGTTCGAAGACCAGGCCCAGGAACCAGCTCACCGCAAGCACCACCACCAGCCCCCAGGCGGTCCCGGCCAGCGAGTCGACGGGCCCCAGGTGGCTGCGCAGGGTCGTGACCCGCAGCCGGGCTCCCACCAAACCGCCCAGGGCGTCGCCCAGAAATGCCACCGCCAGGACCAGCCCGATCGCGATCGCTGACCGGATTGTGCCCGAGAACTGGTGGAGGAGGGGGGGAACGGTCGCCGCCAGCCAGGACCCCACCACCAGGCCCACCACCAGGCCCACGAGGGAGAACAGGGAGTAGGTGAGACCACGGCGGTAGCCCACCACCGCCGCGTAGGCCAGGGCCACGATGATCACCACGTCGACTACGTCCATATCCCTCCTGCCATGATGCCTGGAGTGTCAGGCCCGAAGCGTGCGGTCTCGACCGCGGCCACAATGCCGGAACAGATGCGGAGGGTGCAAGAAGGAAGGTGAAAGCCGATGGCAGGGCGAGGGGCAGGGTGAGCCGGCTGCGGCGCGGCGGCAGCGCGGTCCAGAACGGGGTCTTCATCCCGCTTCCTGAGGACTGGCACTCGTGCATCCTGCCGGTGATCGGACTGGCAACCCCGGTCGGGCTGCTGGTCGTCAACTTCTCCGCCTGGGTGATCTCTCAGCTGGGAGCCTTTCGCTGGGGGGTGGCGGTGAGTGCGCTGATCAGCGCCCTGATCCTGAACAGCCTGACCGCGATCAACGTCTACCGCTACATCCGCAATCGCTGGCCCGACTTCTGGGTGAGTCGGGTCGAGCACGAGAACCTCGTGCTGGTGGTGGCGATCGTGGTGGTGATCGTGGTCGCGGTGCTGTCCGCGCTCTTCTCCTATGTGGGCATGTCCAATCCCAAGGACCTCCCCAACGGGATCGCCGTCCTCACCGGCTTTGTGGGAGTGGTGATCCCACTGGGCCTGATCATCGGGCTGAACCGCCGTCGGGGCCGCAGCTCCTGACCCGTCCCTCCCCGTCAGATCCCCGGGCGCACGCGGTCCAGGTCTCCCCGGACCTCGACCGAGCGGCCGTCGGAGACGATGGCGGCGGTCGCCGTCTGCAGGAAGAGGCCGTGCCCCAGCACCCCGGGAATCGCCTCCAGCTGGCGTGCCAGTCGCGTGGGCTCCGGGGCGGCGGGTGGCAGCTGGAGGTCAAGGACGTAGTTGCCGTTGTCCGTCACGAACGGCTGGTCGCCTCCCCGAAGGCACGGCGTGCCACCGCTGACGGCCCTCACCCTGGCCGCGGTGCCGCGCCAATCGAAGGGCAGCACCTCGAGCGGCAGCGGCTGGCGCTCGCCGAGGCGCGCAACCAGCTTTCCCGAGTCGGCCACCACCCAGAAACGGCGGCTGCGCTCGGCCACGATCTTCTCTCGCACCATGGCGCCTCCCGCGCCCTTGATCAGGTTCAGTTGGGGATCGATCTCATCAGCGCCGTCGATATCGAGGTCGAGGGGCTCTTCCGTGGACTCCAGGATGGTGATCCCCATCGCCCTTGCGCGCTCCTCGGTGCGCTTGGAGGTGCACACCGCCACCAGCGGCAGATCCCCGGTGAGTCGCGGCTCCAGGGCGTCCAGAAACGCGGTGGCGGTGCGTCCCGTCCCCAGCCCCAAGCGCATCCCCGGGCGGATCCGCTCCGCGGCGAAACGGCCGACCGCCGCGATGGCGGCCTCGAATGTCTCCGAGCCAACGCCTGGCGGGGTCACCCCGACCTCCTCGGACCCCAATCGGTCACGGTGAGGCGCACGAGCACCCGTCGCTCGTCGACCATCGCCTGCCGGTACTCCTCCCAGTCAGGATGCTCACCGGCCACCAGGCGGTAGTACTCCTCAAGAAGGGGCAGGGCCTGCGGGAGGGAGATCAGCTCGGCCTGCCCCCAGAGCATCACCCAGGGGCCGAAGAATTGGTCCGTGAACACCACCAGACCCGCTCTCGGGTCGCGGCGGAGATTCCGCGCCTTGATCGCCGCTTCCCGGGTGCTGATCACGACCCGGGAGCTCGCGTCGACCGCCGCCACCACCGGCGACATCTGCACCCGGGCGTCCTTCCGATAGGTCGCCAGCACGCCGCGGTGGTGCTCGCGCAGGAATCCCAGTGCTTCCTCCATGTTCGTGCTCACCTCCCTATTGGCTCCGCAGGTCCCAACCCATCGGCCGCTGCTTGGCTCGGGCGATCAGGAGTTCCTGGATGCCCACCTCGGTGGAGTGTGGGTCCACTCGCGACCAGCCTCCGTCGCAGTTGAGCTGCCAGCTCTGGCGCCGGTCCTGCCACATCAGCTCCATCACCTCGAGCACCTCCTGACGCAGCTGCGGGTCGATCAGCGGCACCACGCACTCCACCCGCCGGTAGAGATTGCGGCCCATCAGGTCTGTGGAGCCCAGGTAGACCTCGGGGTTGCCGCCGTTGACGAAGGTGAAGACCCGCCCGTGCTCGAGGAAGCGGCCGATCACGCTGTGCACCTGGACCGACTCGCTGAGGCCGGCCACGCCAGGACGGAGCGAGCAGATGCCGCGCGCCAGCAGCCGGAATTGCAGACCCTGGCGGGCCGCGTTGTAGATCGCCCGGATCGCCCGCCCATCGGTGATCCCGTTCACCTTCACCATCACTCCGGCGGGGCGCCCGGCGCGCCGGTGGGCGAGCTCTCGCTCCAGAAGCTCCTCGAACTTCTCGATGGCGTTGATGGGAGCGACCCAGAGGCTCTGGTAGTCGCGCTTTCGGGAGTAGCCGGTCAGGTAATTGAAGAGATCGGCGACCTCCTCGGTGACCTCCGGCCGGGTGGTGAAGAGGCCGAAGTCGGTGTAGACCCGAGCGGTGGCGGCGTTGTAGTTGCCGGTGCCGATGTGGGCGTAGTAGCGGACCCCGTTCTCCTCCTGGCGCACCACCAGCACCAGCTTGGCATGGGTCTTCAGCCCCGGCACCCCGTAGGCCACATGGGCCCCCACCTGCTCCAGCTGGCGCGCCCAGCGGATGTTGTTCTGCTCGTCGAAGCGGGCCTTCAGCTCCACCAGCACCACCACCTGCTTGCCGTCCTCGGCGGCCTGGGTGAGGGCTCCGATCAGTGGGGTGTCGCCGCTGGTGCGATAGAGGGTCTGCTTGATGGCCACCACCCGGGGATCCCTCGCCGCCTGTTCGATGAAGCGCTCAGTGGTGGCGGCGAACGAGTCATAGGGGTGTTGGACCAGGAGGTCACCGCGGCGAATGACCGCGAAGAAGTCGGGCTCCTGGTCCTGGACGCTGATCAGGCGCGGTGGGGTGGTGCCGCTGAAGACCGGATAGGCGAGGTCGGGGCGATCCAGGGACTCGACCACTCCGAAGAGCCCGGTCAGATCCAGGGGCCCGTCCACGGCCTGGAATTCGTCTTCGGGGATTCCCAGCTCCGCCTCCAGCATGCTGCTCAACTCTGGGGAGAGGTGGCCGACCGTCTCCACCCGGACCACTGCCCCGAAGCGCCGGCCTCTGAGCTCCTCTTCGATCGCGGAGAGGAGGTCGGGCTCGTCCTCGTCCACGTCGAAGTCGGCGTCCCGGGTGACCCGGAACACCCCGTGACCCGTGATCTTCATGCCGGGGAAGAGCCGCTTGAGCCGCTCGGCGATGATCCGTTCGACGGGGATGAAGGGGCCCTTCGGACCAGCCCGGAAGAATCGCGGGAGCGAGGACGGCACCTTGACCCGGGCCACGCGGGCAGCGCCCTCCCCCGGCTCCCCCAGGATCACCGCAATCGAGAGGGAGAGATTGCTGAGGTAGGGGAACGGGTGAGCCGGGTCGATGGCGAGTGGGGTCAGCAGGGGATAGATCTGGCGCTCGAAGAACTCGTCGCAGATGCGCTCCTCGCTGCGGCTGAGAGGGTCGCCGTCGAGCAGCAGCCTCACTCCCTCGGCCTGCAGCGCCGGCACCAACTCCTGCCGCAGGCAGGTGAGCTGCCCGTCCACCAACTGGCGGCTGCGCTCGGATACCGCGAGCAGCTGCTCGCTGGCGGTCATCCGGTCGGGGTGGGTCGCCTCGAAGTGCTCCTGCTGCTGACGCCGGAGCGAGGCCACCCGGATCATGTAGAACTCGTCCAGGTTGTTGGCGGTGATGGCGAGAAAGCGCATCCTCTCCAGCACGGGAACTCGCGGGTCGGTGGCCTCGGCCAGCACCCGGGCGTTGAAGTCAAGCCAGCTCAGCTCGCGGTTGATATATGAGGAGGGATCCTTGAGGGGGTCCGGAAAGTCGTCGCCTGAGCGCGGTCTGGTGGCATGCTCCAGACGACGCCTTCGCTTGACCGTGCGCGCTGGGTGCTCCGCCACCTCGCCTACGCTACTACGTAGTCCTGGTCACAGGAGGTGCCGCCGAAGGCGCGGGGCGACTTGGCCGGGCGCGGTCCAGTGGGATGCGGGTTAGCATGGGCTTCGTGGCCAGAGCCAAACTTCTGGGCGGAGCGGCGGCGGCGTTGGCGCTGGTGCTGCTGGCGGGTTGCGGATCCATCCCCGCGGGGAGATCGAGAACCGCGGTCGCCGCCGGGGTTCTCGACTCCGCCACCTCGTCCGTGCTCAGCACCAGCTTCAGGGCCGATTTCACCGGCTCGGCCAGGCTGACCCTGGCCGGACTCAGCGGCCTGCCCGCCTCCAGCCGGCGGCAGCTGACAGAGCTGGCGAGGGGGCTCAACTCCTCGACCCTCACCGGCTGGTTGGAGTTCCAGAGCCCTTCCGATTACGAGGCCTCCTATCGCTTCGCACCGGCGCTGCCAGCCCCGGTTGACGTGCGGGAGGTTGCCGGGATGGAGTATCTGAGCCTCAACGGCACCACCTGGAACCGGGTCGTCCCTGCCTCAATCCATGACGGACTTCCCGGATCGTGGGCCAGCATGCCAGAGGCTTTGAAATCACTGGCCAAGGCGGTCAAGGGCGCAACCGCGGTCTCGAACCTCGGTCCCACCGATCTGAATGGGAAGGCGGTCAACCACATAGAGGCCACGATCTCGGGCACCCGCCTGGAGAGGATCCTGGCGGGCGCTCTTGCCAGGGCGCCCCAGGAGGGCGCTGGAGCGGGACTCCAGGGGCTGGCCGAGCTAGTGAAAGATCG
>JAKAVU010000027.1 GCA_021817185.1 bacterium | reverse complement strand
AGGGATGGGCTGGGCGATGAGCGCCTCGCGGAGCTGCGCCGCCACCCGGTCAGCGTCCGAGCGCCGCGTCCTGTACAGCTCCGCCACCGCCTCCAGGACCCGCCCGAAGCCCGGCAGCCCGGCGGAGTCCCGGGCGGGGAAGTAGGTGCCGCCGAAGAAGGGACGGCCGTCGGGGAACAGGAACATGGTCATCGGCCAGCCGCCGGAGCCGGTCAGTGCCTGGAGCGCCTCCATGTACACGCGGTCGACATCGGGACGCTCCTCGCGATCGACCTTGATGGAGACGAAGAGGCGGTTCTGGAGTGCCGCCAGCTCCTCGTTCTCGAAGCACTCATGGGCCATCACATGGCACCAGTGGCAGGCCGAATACCCCACGCTGAGCAGGATCGGGCGGTCCTCCGCCCGGGCACGCGCGAAGGCCTCCTCCCCCCAGGGATACCAGTCCACGGGATTGGCCTGGTGCTGCCTGAGATAGAGGCTGGCTTCCTGCCCCAAGCGGTTCACGCCTCCACCTTAGGACAGCGCAAGCTTCTGACCCTGCGTCCGGATCGTCCCGGGACCGAGTGGGGGTGCCCCGGGTTGGCGACCGCGGATCGAGTCCGCGCGCCAAGGCGACGCCGTGATCCCCCATCGCCGCTTTGTTCCCAGTTCGAGCCGTGGTCCGCGGCGGGCCACCGTGACCGGTGTGGCTTGCCGGCCGCACCCGCCGCGACTGCCGGCTCACCCGAGTGCCGGATCGCCCGCAAAGCATCGGAACCGCTCCGACTCACCAGAGCTGGCGCACTGCATCACGACCACGGGTCGCTCAGTACATGTCCCGGGCCGCCCCCGTCCAGTTGCGACAATCCGGAGATGCCTGACAGCGAGGCTCCAAAGCCGCTCCTGCCCCTGCGCCTGGGGCTCGACGCCACCGCCGGCCTGCTGCATCTGGTCGGGCCTGCCCGCTATCGCTTAGCCGACGCGGTGGGCAATGCCGCCTTCGCCCTGCTGCCCGCCCGCCGCCGCGCCACCATCGCCAACTTCCGACTGGTCTTTCCCGACCTCGAACGTGGGCAGCGGCGCCGCCTCGCGCGCCGCAGCTTCTGCGAGTACTCGCGCACCGCCATCGACTTCCTCTGGGTTCACCGGCTTCCGCGGGAGCGGCTGCTGCCAGCCTTCCGGGGCTTCGGGGAGGACCAGGTGCTGCACCTCAGGGCCGAGGGCAGAGGCGGGGTGCTGGTGCTGGCCCATCTGGGGGCCTGGGACGCCGGAGGGGCCTACGCGCTCGCCCGGGGAGTCCCCTTGACCGCGGTCATGGACGAGGCGGGCAACCCGGTGCTGCGTGATCTGGTGGTCTGGGCGCGCGCCCAGATCGGGCTGCACGCGGTCCTGGCGAATTCGTCCGCACGGAGCCTGCTCAAGACCATCCACTCCGGGGGATGGGTCGCCCTGCTGGCTGACATTCCCGGCGCGACCCCCGCCGTGGAGGTGGACTTTCTGGGCTGCAGGACCAGGTTCTCCTCCGCCCCGGCACTGCTGGCGGCGCGCACGGGCTGCCCGCTGGTCGCGGTCGTGGCCGTCCGCTCCCCATCCGGCGGGTATCTGGTGGAGGTTCACCCCCCCACCTACGTGACCCGCGACCAGGAACCCGCGCAGGCGCTGCGCCCCATTTTGGACGTGTTCGAAGCGGCGGTGCGGCGCTGGCCGGAGCAGTGGTATCCGTTCGACGAGGGTCGGCTCTGGCCCAGCCGTGACTCCTGAGGGGCGGCTCGCGAACGGACTGCGGCTCGCCTGGCTGGGCCACGCGTCAGGCCACCGCGCCGATGGGCTGAGCAGCTATTCCGAGCAGGTCGCAGGCGGGCTCCAGGAGCGCGGAGCCGAGGTGATGTTCCATCACGCCGCCCGGGACGGCGCCATTGTCCCGGGCACCCCCGCGGAGGTGGTCGCCTGGCCGACCTGGAACTTCAAGACCGTGATCGTCCCGCGCCCCGGATTCCGGTCCGCCATGGCAGCCTGGCTGGAGACCAGGCGGCCGCAGCTCCTGCACTGCTCGTTGAGCATGACCCTCGATGACGGCTGGGTGGGAGAGCGGGCGCTGCGGCTGGGAGTCGGCACCGTGGCCACCTTCCACCTGCCCTTTGGCAGCCCCGGCACCGCCCGGGCGGCGGTGATGCGCGAGCTGCACCGCTTCTGGGCCGGACGGTTGCGCGGCTATCAGCGGGTGATCGTCTTCGATCCCGACCATCGGGAGCGGCTGGCTCGAGTCGGGATCCCGCTCGAGCGACTGCGGGTGGTCCCCAATGCGGTGGACCTGCGGCGGTTCTCCCCGGGGGCGGGCACCCTGCGCGCTCAGCGCCTGGCCCGAAGCGAGCTGGTGGTCGGATACCTCGGACGGCTGGACCCGGAGAAGGGGATCCGTCCACTACTTAAGGCATTCGAGAGCGCCGGCCTGGGCCGGGACTCGCGCCTGCTCATCGCTGGAGAGGGTGTGCTCAAGGCGCTGGTCCAGCGCGCGGCGGCCCGCGATCCGCGCATCGTCTACCTGGGGCGGCTGGGGGGGGTGTCCGCCCGAGCCGACTTCTGGCGGTCCATCGACCTCTTCTGCCTGCCGTCAACCGCCGAGGGGCTGTCGATCGCGATGCTGGAGGCGATGGCTTGCGGCCGTGCGGTCGCCGTCACCCGCGCCGGGGGGCTCCAGGCAGCCGGCGCAGGCGCCTTCGAGCTATCGGAGCGCCGCCTGCAGGACTCCTTGGTGACACTCCTCGAGCAAGTGTCCCGCGACCCTTCGCTGCTGGCGGATAAGGGGGCGCTGGCACGGTCCGAGGCGGTGCGTCATCATGGCAGCGAGGTGATGCTTGACCGTCTGTTGGCGATCTATTCGGAGCTGGGCGTGAGCCTGCCGGACGTGCGCCCGGGGCCGAGCCGGTGACGGGGCAGGCCCGAACCGCCCTGGTCGTGGACAGCGGAGCCTGTCTGGCTCCTGCTCTGGGGGAGGCCCCGTGGGTGCAGATCGTGCCGATGTCGATCGAGATCGAAGGCCGGGTGCTCCGGGACGGGGTCGACATCACCAGTGACGAGCTGTACGCGCGCCTCCAGGATCCCGGGCCGCTTCCCACCAGCAGCTCGCCTTCGCCGGGCGACTATCTCAACGCCTTTCGCAAGTGCGAGGCGCCCGCGATCGTGTGCCTCACCATCCCGTCCCGCTTCTCCATGATGGGCAAGTCGGCCCGGTTGGCCGCGGACATGCTCCGCGAGGAACAGCCCAAGCGGCGAGTGGAGGTGATCGACACCGGGACGGCGGCCGGGGGGTTCACCCTGGTGTCCGAGGCTGCCGCCCGAGCCTGCGCGGAGGGGCTGGAGGTGGAGCAGGTGGTGGAGCATACGAAGGCGGTGGCTGAGACCGCCCGGGTCATCGCCGCGCTCGACACCATGAGGTTTCTGGTCCGCAGCGGACGGATCCCCGCCCTCGCCGGCCGCGGCAGCGACCTCCTGCACGTCCGTCCCGTGTTCGCCTTCACCGGCGGCGACGTCCGCCGGCTGGCGCTGGTGCGAGGCACCAACCGCGCCCTGCGCGTGGTTGCCCAGCAGCTGCGCGACCGGATGCCCCAGGGAGAGCCGGTGCGGCTCGCGGTCTTCTGCGGGGCGGCGCCGCAGGCGGCCCCCAGGCTTGAGGACCATCTGCGGGGGCTGTTCGACACCCAGGAGGTGGAGCGGCTCAGCCTCACCCCGGTGATCGCGTTGCACACGGGTCCTGGACTGGTGGGTGCGGCCGGGGTCGTCGACCGCCCCCCGCCCTCCTGATGCCCGGGGCGGGGGCGCCCTGGACGCCGCTGGCAATCGCGCTGCTCTGGGCCGGAGCCTACCTCCTCGGGGGCATCCCCGTCGGGTGGCTCATGGGCAGGGCCGCCGGGGTGGACCTCCGCCAGGTCGGAACGGGCAAGATCGGGACCAGCAACCTGTTCCACACAGTCGGGCTGCTGCCGGCCGCCTTCGTCGGTCCGGCCCAGTTCGGACAGGGCTTGGTCCCGGTGCTCGCCGCGGATCTGCTGGGCGCACCGGCCTGGGTCGCCGGCGGAGCCGGCCTGGCCGCCGTCGTCGGCAACGGCTGGCCGATCTACTTCCGCTACAACGGGGGCCGGGGGGTGGGCACCGCCACCGGGGCGATCTTCCTGTGGTCCCCGGTCGGGGTGGCGTTCGTCCTCTTGCTGCTGGCGGTGAGCGGGATCGGGCACCGCAGTGGCCTGGGTGTGCTCGTCGCCTACCTGGGGCTGCCAGCGGTCCTGATTCTCGCCCGCGCCCCCACCGCCTACGCCGTGATCGCGGTGGGGATCCTGCTCTGCCTGGTGCTGCGCCGCTTTGAGGGGTACTACCCCCTGCACAAGGAACGGCGAGCGACCCAGGACAGCTTCATGCGCCGGCTGCTCGATGACTGGCGGCCCGGGCCTGAGGTTCCCGATCCCGGTCCCCCCGTAAACTCAAGGGCATGAGCGAGGAGCCGGTCCGCGTAGAGCGGGACTCGATGGGCGAGCTGGCGGTGCCGGCGCGCGCCTACTACGGCGCCTCCACCCAGCGTGCGGTGGTGAACTTCCCGATCTCAACTCTCCGCCTCCCCCGGCGCATGATCGCCGCGCTGGGTGCGATCAAGCGGGAGGCGGCCCGGGTCAACCTCGAGCTGGGCCTGCTCGACGAGGAGCGGGCGGTGGCGATCGCCACCGCCGCGGACGAGGTGGCCCAGGGTCGCTTCGACCAGGAGTTCGTGGTCGACATCTTCCAGACCGGGAGCGGCACCTCGTCCAACATGAACGCCAACGAGGTCATCGCCAACCGCGCCCTGGAGCTGATGGGGGCCGAGCGCGGCGACCGGGCGACCATCCACCCCAATGACCACGTCAACCTGGGGCAGTCCAGCAACGACGTGTTCCCGACCGCGATCCACCTGGCGGCGCTCTCCGCCATGAGTGAGGAGCTGATTCCCGCTCTGGAGCAGTTGCAGGCGGCGCTGGACCGCCAGCGCGAAGCGCTCTGGGGCATCATCAAGACCGGCCGCACCCACCTCCAGGACGCGACCCCGATCCGGCTGGGGCAGGAGTTCCTCGGCTACCGCGGCCAGGTGGAGCGCGCGCTCGCCCGGCTGGACGCCGCCAGGGGCCAGCTGGTGGAGGTAGCCCTCGGGGGAACCGCCGTCGGCACCGGGATCGGGTCCCACCCCGAGTTCGCGGCGCGGGTGATCAAGCGTCTGGCCGCCACCTACGACCCCAACCTCAAGGAGTCGGAGAATCACTTCCAGGCCCAGTCCACCCTGGACGCGGTGGCCTTCACGTCCGGCGCGGTCCGGGGGGCCGCCATCTCGCTCCACAAGATCGCCAACGACATCCGCCTGCTCAGCTGCGGACCGCGGGCCGGGATCGCCGAGCTGAACCTCCCCGCCGTCCAACCGGGTTCGTCGATCATGCCCGGCAAGGTGAACCCGGTCATCTGCGAGTCCGCGCTGATGGTGGTGGCCCAGGTGATCGGGTGCGACGCGACGGTCGCCATGGCCGCCACCACCGGGTCTTTGCTGGAGCTGAACGTCATGCTCCCGGTAGCGGCCCACAACGTGCTGGAGGAGATCGAGCTGCTGGGGCGCGCCGCCGCGAACCTCGCCCACAGCGCGATCGACGGGGTGACCGCCACCAGTCGCGGCCCGGAGCTGCTGGAGCGCGGCCTCGCCATCTGCACCGGGCTGGTGCCGGCGATCGGATATGACGCCGCGGCGGCGATCGCCCACACCGCCTACGAGTCCGATCGCACCGTCCGTGAGGTGGCCATGGAGCGGTCAGGACTCTCCGCCGAGGAGATCGATCGGTTGCTGGATCCCGAACGGCAAGTGGTCCCCTCCCTGGATGCTCCCGGAGCCTGAAGCGCACCTGGTCGCTGGGTGTGGGACGACATGGAGCGGGGTGGCTCGTGATGTGCACCAGCTCGTCCCCCGGCCGGAGCGTCCAGGAGCGGCTGCGGACGGTCTGCTCGGCGGCGATGCAGCCGGTCGGCTTCTCGGACGTCTCATGGTTGGCCTGTCGAGCGCCGCGGGCGAGGAGCGAGCGCCAAGCCCCTCCCCACCAGCACATGGCCCTCCCATACCGGTGCCGGTCGTCGGGCGTCACTCCTCGTTCTGGCCCCGCGTGTCACCACTGATGCGGTCGAGCGGTACCGCTTGCCGCTCGACTCCCACAGCGGAAGCTTGAGACCCGATCCCGGCTATGTCTGGCTCGGTAGTCACGACTGTCACCTAGAGTGCTGGCCAGCGGCTCATGAAGTCGACCCCGGCGTCGGCCGCCTGAGCATCGCGGGGAAGTACGAGCTTCTCGTCCCGTCGGGACTCCAAGTGGTCGGATCAGGTGGCCGGAAACACATCCCCTGTGGTGGTGTCGCGAGCGAGCCCCAGCCCGAGGCTGAAGATGGGGTGGGGCGGGCCACCGTGCCACCGACCCTTGGCGGTTTCGGGACAGTGGACGTAAGGTGTCAGAGGCGTCGCGTCCATCAAGGTGTGCCCCCTCTGACCGTGAGGCGACAAAGATTCCGTGTTGTAGTCCGGAGGGGGAGCGGGACTCGCAAACCATGACGTGACTCGGGCTCCGGTGCCAATCGCCTCCGGTTCCGTGTCGCAGCGCATCCCAGTCCCCAGTGACCGGCAATGGGCCCCTGTCCCGGGGTACGAGCCGACTCGGCCGTCCCCACGCTAACCAGGGTGAATCTCGGGACTCGGAGCAGGACGGTCATCCACCCTCAGGGAAGTCGGGCGGCAGCACGCTTCCGTGGGGCCAGAATTGTCACAACATCTGTAGTGTATAATTGTTGCGTGAACACGACTGACACCTCTCTACGGGCACACCGGGCCCTCTCGGACTGGACTCGAGTCGCCCTGCTGGAGGAGCTCCGCAAGGCACCGTCACCGGTCGACGCTCAGGCCCTGGCAGATCGAGTGGGGATACACGTCAACACGGTGAGGTTCCACCTGGAGGTGTTGGGGCGCGCAGGCCTGGTCACGTCCGACATAGAGCGTCGGTCGCGCAGGGGCCGGCCCCGGCGGATCTGGCGAGCAGTCGAGAATGCGGGACCCGAGGCTGGATACCGGATGCTGGCCGAGGTGTTGTCGGACTATCTCTCGACCTCCACTCCGAGCGCCGAGATGACCGGGTTGGAGATCGGGACCCGGTGGGGCACCGAGCTCGTACATGAGGACGCTCCCGAGAGTCGAGGGGGCCTGCCCCGCGTTCTCGGGATGCTGGCGGATCTGGGATTCAGCCCCGAGCTGGAGGAGGCGGACGGGGGCGCGCGCATCAACCTTCACCGCTGCCCGTTTTTGGAGGTAGCCGCCGGAAACAGCCCGCTCATCTGCTCTGCGCACCTGGGCTTGCTGCGTGGAGCCCTGGCAGAGGTGGGGGCCCCGGTCACGGTCTCGGAGCTGCACCCGCTGGTGGAGCCGCACCTGTGCGTGGCCCATCTCACCAGCACTGATACGGCGACCATGGTGGGCGAGTGATGGCACCCTCGCTCCCGGCCACCGTGGGAGACCAGGCCATCGAGCAAGAGGCCTGGCAACGACTCCAGGAGGTCTACGACCCCGAGTTGGGCATCGACCTCGTGAACCTGGGGCTGGTGTACGGACTGGAGGTCCGCGACGGCACCCTTCTGGTGATCATGACCCTGACCACCCCGGGCTGCCCGATGGGGGGCAGCATCCCTGACCAGGTTCGGTTCCAGCTGGAGACGATCCCGGAAGTCCGCAAGGTGGACGTCGAGCTGGTGTGGCAACCGGCCTGGGAGCCGGAGATGATGAGTGCCACCGCCAAGCGGATCCTGGGCTGGAGCTGAGCTCGGATGGCCCACCTGGACGTGCGCGGCCTGATGGCGAGGGGGGAGGAACCGTTCGCGGCGATCATGGCGGCGGTCGCCAGCCTTTCACCGGGAGAACCACTCGAGCTGGTGGCACCACTCGACCCGGTGCCCCTGTATTCGGTGATGGCATCCCGGGGATACGGCCACGAAACGGAGGACCTCGGAGAAGGCGACTTCCGTGTGATCTTCAGCCCCACCCAGGCGCGGCTCGATGGGTGAGATAGCAGCCACCGGAGTCGAGTTCATCTCATCTCAGAACGTCGGCTCCGGCACGGGGCCGGTCGCCCGAACCCTGAGCGATGCTCCCTCGCACCGGGTGCTCCTACTGGAGCTGACGCCTGGGCAGGAACTGCCGCCTCACCGTCCGGCCAGCCAACTCATCCTCTGTGTCCTCACGGGAACAGCCGAGCTGTTCACCGGGGATACGACTCGGTGGTTGCTGGCCGGCGAGGTGGCCACTGTACCGGCCGGTGTCGCGCGAGGGGTGCGTTGCCCTGCCGGCAGGCTGGTCGCGCTGGCCGTCGTCACCCCCCCTCCCGCCGCGGACGAGCACCTGCCGGATGCGGCGCTCGCCTGGCCCGTGCTGCCTCCTGGACCCGACCCCGCGAGCATCATTCGCACAGAGCACCGAGAGCTCATAGAGGGGGTCGACCGGCTGCGCGTTCTGGCCCAGCGGATCTCGGAGAGCGACGTCGATGGGCTCGGTGAGGAGGTCGCAGCCGTCATCAAGTTCCTGGACCATGACCTCCTCCCCCACGCGAGCGCAGAGGAGCGCCTCATCTACCCCCAGGTGGGACGGCTGCTGAGGGCTGAGGACGGAGCGACAGCGACCATGGAATACGATCACCGGCGAATCGAGGGACTGACGGCGGATCTTGGACGAGCGGCTGCGAGTCAGAACTGGAATGAGGCCCGCTGGCTGCTCCAGCAGCTGGCGACGACGGTTCAGCTGCACTTCGACAAGGAGGAGGAGCTGTACCTTCCCCTGCTCTCCCGGCTCGGTCCGGAAGAGCGCGTGGCGCTGGTGCGGAGCCTGGCCGGAGGCCATTCGAATGAGCCCACGCCGTCGCAACCGGCGGAAAGGGGCGAGGGCAAACAAGGGAGATGAAAGGTGAATGAGCTGAATTTCGAAGTTACCACGCGGTGGTCCGGAACCGGCCGAGACGCACTCGGCACTGTCGAGACCGGGAATCAGGTTGTGGCCTGGTCCGTCCCCGAGGGGATGGGGGGTCGAGGCGAGGGGAGCAGCCCGGAGGAGCTCCTGGCCAGCGCGGTCGCGACCTGTTACACCGGTACTCTGAGTTCGCTCCTGAATCGTGATGGCCTGCCCTGGGAACGGGTTCAGGTGAGGATGCGAGAGCAGGTGGACGGCTCGCCGATGCGGATCTCGGAGCTCTTGGTGACCCCGGAGGTTCTCGGCGGCGACCCCGCCCGCCATGACGACTACCAGGCCGCCGCCAATCTCGCGCGGGAGCACTGTTTCATCGGTAAGCACCTGCGCTCCGACGTGGACTACCGGGTGGGCTCGGTGTCGGTCCAGCCTGCCGAATCGGCCCAGGACGAGCTGGACGTCCGCTCCCTGGCTCCCGCCCAGCGTCACCAGGTGATCTTCTCCACCATTGACCGCCTGGAAGCCGGCAAGAGCCTCACCCTCGTCAATGACCACGACCCTCTGCCGTTGCGCTACCAGCTCGAGGCCACCAGGGGCGACTCGTTCAGCTGGGATTACCTGGAGGAGGGCCCGAAGACGTGGAAGGTCCGGATCGGGCGACGGTCGTAGCAATGAGCTCCACCGGCAAACTCGCCAGGATCCTGGACCAGGCCTTGCGGGAACTCGGTGATGCGGGCGAGGTGGAGAGTGCCTGCCGGATGGCGGCCTCTGCCTACGCGCTCTTGGAGAAGTGGGACCCCGTGGCCGCGGAGCGATTCACCGGGACTCTCCACCACCTCACCTGCGGGTTGCCACGGGAAGGTCGCGGTGTCCGCGCCAGCTGAGGTGGCGACCGTTCGGGTCCCCGCAACCGCCCTCCCCCAACCGGGACTCCTTCGGCTCGAATGCGCGGAGAAGGTGCTCTGCCTCGCCCGCACGGATGGTGGTCACTGGTACGCGATCGACGATACCTGCACCCATGAAGACTGCTCCCTGAGCGCGGGGGCACTTGAGGGAGAGACGGTGGAGTGTCCCTGCCATGGGTCCTGCTTTGACCTCGCCACCGGGAACGTGCTGAATCTCCCGGCGGTACTGCCGGTGCAAACCTACCCGACCGCACTGGACCATGACGACATCGTCATCGAAGTGGAGCAGTGACTTGTATGGGGGCTGAAGTCAGCCCTGAGGAGGATGGACGGTGACGTACGTGATCGGCGAGACGTGTATCGACGTGAAGGACAAGGCCTGCGTTGAGGTGTGTCCGGTCGATTGCATCATCGGGACTGATGAGGACCGCATGCTGTACATCAACCCCTTGGAGTGCATCGACTGTGGGGCCTGTGTGGACCCGTGTCCAGTCGATGCCATTTTCGCGGAAGAGGATCTGCCGCCGGCATGGAGCCAGTACACGGAGATCAACGATCAGTACTTCAAGGACCCCGCCGCGGCCCGGGCCCGGGTGGAGGCCCTCAAGCCGCGGGTGGCGCAGGGGGCCTGAGGATGCCTCCCCGGACCGTGCCTGACGAAGCCCTCGGGGTGGCGGCAGAACCTCTTACCGGGCAAGCGCAGAGCCAGAACTGCAATGAGCGCCTGGAAATCTCCATTGCGCTTGGACCGATCGAGCCACGCGAGGCGACCACCATCCTGGAGGCTCTGGCGCGCTTGACCCAGGGCGCATCGTGGAGCCGGATCCAGCCGGCCCTACTCGCCTCCCATGCGACCGTTCGGTCGCACCTGATTGTTCACCGGTTGGTCGCAGCGGCAGCCAACCAGGCCAGCTGCACGGCCCGGGCCAAGCAGGCCGACACTGTCGACGTGCGCTTCCTGGCCAGTGGGATCCGCCCCATCCGCGAGCTCGAGGAGACCCTGCGGATGCTGCGAACACCGTTCTCCATGACGGTCACGTCCACCGACCCGGATTCGGGCCGGCTGAGGGCATGCTGGGATCTCGGGTGGGACGAGCCAACCGTGCTCATCCTGGGCGAGACTCCCCGTGACCGTCACGCTCGGTCGGAGCTCTGGGAATGCATGGAGCAGCTGGTTGGGGGCTGATACGAGCGCCCTCGCGTAGCCGGAGTCAATGCTCTGAGCACGCTGCTGTGGACGCTTCTGGTCCTGGTTCATGTTCTGGCCGCCAGCTTTTGGGTGGGGGGCCAGCTGATGCTGGTCGTGGTGGTCATGCCAGTGCTGCGGAGTGGCGGGTCACCGGCGCTGGTGCGAGAGCTGGCCAGTGCCGCGGGACGGCGCTTCGCGGCCGTGACCAACTGGGTGCTTCTGCCTGTTTTGGTCGTCAGCGGGATTGCCCTCGCTGCCCTGAACGGAGTGCGCCTCGACAACCTGACCACCACCGCTTTCGGAAGGGTTCTGCTGGTGAAGGCAGCCCTGGTGGGGGGTGTCTTCGCCCTGGCGTCAGTCCACGGACTGGTGGCACATCGGTTGCCCAGAAACCGCACCCGACTTCTGGCGGCCGTGACCCTGTTCGGCTCAATCGCAATCCTTGGACTTGGGGCCACGCTCGCCGTCATCCCCGGCCCCTGAAAGGCCCGAGGTCTGCCGAGCCCCCGCGGGGGCTGGAGGTATCAGGCCGGCGGCACGCCGCCAGGCCAGGTAGTGCCAGGTCCAATTGATCAGGACCGAGGCACGGTTGCGGACCCCGAGGAGCTCCACTAGGTGCAGCGCCAGCCAGGCGAGCCAGGCCGCCGTGCCGGTGAGCCTGAGTCCGCCTCGAAGCTGCGCCACCGCCGCGCGTCGGCCGATGGTGGCCATCGTCCCTCGGTCGCGATACCGAAACGGCCGCGGCCGCTGGCCAGAGCGCATCCTCTGGAGCTGTCGTACCGCGTGCCGACCGGCCTGAATCGCCGGCTGCGCAAGCTGCGGCAGTTCAGCCGCACCGGCTCGCGCTCCGGACACGTCTCCCAGCGCAAGGACCTCCGGGCGACCTGGAAGTTGCAGGGACGGGTTGACTAGCAACCGCCCCGACGTGGTACGAGCCAGGCCTCGCAGCAACGTGGAGTCGGACACCTCCACTCCGGCCGACCAGACCAGCAGGTCCACGGGTCTCGGCCCGGAGTCGAGAAGAACCTCACCCTCGCGCACCTGCCGCACGGCACCGCCGGTCATCACTACGACCGAGCGCCGTTCCAGCGCCTCGGTTGCGTAGCGGGATAACGCCGGATGGAAGCTCGGGAGAAGCCGGGGAGCAGCTTCCAGGAGCTCGATGCGGATGTCATCCCGGGCCAGTTCCGGGTAGTCCCTCCCCGCCAGGAGGTCACGGAGCTCCGCCAGTGCTCCGGCAGTCTCGACCCCGGTCGGCCCTCCTCCCACCACCACCAGGTGCACCGGACGGCGGTCAGACTCGGCAGCAGCTCGCTCCAGGGCATCAACGAGCCAAGTTCGCAGCCGGACCGCGTCCGCCAGGGTGTGGAGCGGAAGGCCGAAATTGGCTGCTCCGGGCACACCGAAGAACCTGGGGGTTGCTCCGGTGGCGAGCAGCAGGAAATCGTAGGGAAGGAGTCGCCCGCTGTCCAGCGTCACCAGCCGGCGGTCCCAGTCCACGGTCACCGCCGTGCCCTGGACGAATCTGCCCCGACCCATTCGGCGGAGCAGGCTGCGGATCGGAAAGGCGACATCCTCCACGTTGAGGCCACCGGTCGCGACCTGGTAGAGGAGTGGCTGGAAGGTCGTGTACGGCTGCCGTTCCACCAGCCAGGCATCCCAGCCCTGCTTGGCCAGCTCCCCCATCGCTGCCAGACCGGCGAACCCCGCGCCGATCACGACCACCGTGGGAGGCCGTTCACGAGCCGGTGGAGACTTCACTGGGGTCTCAGGACAATCGGGGCGTCGAGGTCCCGGCTCGCCCGTCTGGTATGGAGGCGCGAGCGGCCGAACGCCGTATGGCTCGCGTTGGGAGGAGGGTCCGGCGCACGGCCCCCAGCCCCAGCACCACCCCGGCGGCGTACACCGAGCCGCCGATCTGGACCGGTCCCACCGACCCCGCGAGGAGTCCTCCCAGGGTGGTCGCATACCCCAAGGTGAGCAGGAGCAGGCTCAGCCATCCCAAGCGCTCATCGACAAGGTCCTGGAGCAGGGGCGGCGGCGTTGGCCCGGGGCTTTTCGAATAGCGATGGACCCAGGTGAGAAACGGGAGGATCTTCTGATACCGGCCGGCGATGGCGAAGCCGAAACCCCCGATGATGGCGGCATAGCCGTAAGCGACAAAGACGCGCGGAGGAACATCCGCGGCGGCGCTGAGGAAGACCCCCAGTCCCGCCGCGACCATCAAGGAGACGAGGCTGACGGCCACATGGCCCTGCTCCACCGAGACCCGGCGGCGTCTTCGCCCTCGCCACATCTGAAAGAGGTCGACGGCAAACAGGAGCACCGCGCCGGCGAGGGCGGTGGCTGCCACCCTGACCTCGAGACTGCCGGGCCAGAGCAGGAGGCCCACCACCAGCGCCGCCAGGGAGACGTTCCAGAGAACCAGCAGAATGTGGACCGCCCGCCAGCTGCGGCGGTGGGCCAGCGCGAATAGCTCCATGAGCTTGTACGAGACCCCGATCAGAGTGCATCCCAACCAGCCTGCCAGCCCAGCGTGGACGTGTGCGGCGAGCATGTTGGGGGTGATCACGAACCACTTGAACTGCCAATCCAAAGCCCAGGTCAGCCCGAATCCGATGGTCACCAGGAGCCAGGCGAGTCCACAAAGTACGAACAGTCCCATGGGGTGCCGGATGCGGACAGTGCGATAGCTGAGGGCCAGCAACGTGGCGAAGATCAGGATTCCAAGAACGGCCAGGCTCCCGAAGCCGGCCACTCCCGGCGTCCAGTCGAAGTAGAAACTGGGCACGAAGCCCGCCACCCCAGCCGCGTAGACGAGGTAATTCCATCGGGCCAGGCGCGGCCCGGCGAGAGATGCCTGCAGCGCGACCGGGAAGAGCTGGAACAGAGCTCCCATCAGTGTCATGGTCACCCAACCCAGAACCACCAGATGGGTTAAGGCGAACACTTCCGGGTCGTCGAATCCCGAGGCGAGGCGAGGGGCCAGCAGCGGCACCGCTGTGGCGGCCAGCAGCCAGGCTCCCATCCCGGTCGCTAGATACCGCAGCGGAAGGCCGATCTCAGGGCCTCGCTGCGGGCGGATCATCTCTGCGCCTTTATCACGACACTTGTAGTGTAATTACTCAGCTGCCCCAACCCGGTGGTCCCCTCTGGGTGAGGCCGCGGAAAGCTCGTGGGGGTGTTGAGCGCCACAGGGGAACGGGATCGGGGAGCAGTCAGGCGCCACTGAGCGCTGGGCCAAGGTTGGATGTGGCCGTGCGCGTGGTGGCACCCACGGGGAAGCTCGGCCAAGTGCATGCCGGTGCCAAAGAGCTAGAACGAGTCGGTACCCGCGGCTCAGGATCTGACTTCCGCTGGGGAGGCCCGTGGAGCCAAGCTGTTGGTGCCACGCCAGAACTTGACAGGGACCTTCCGTGGAACCTGTCCGGCTCTTCGGTAGGACCCTTCTGGCAGATGTCTGGAGGCGCACCCATGCTCCTAGTAGAGTCGAACCAGGAGCAGGTGGCGGTCGAGCTTCACGTGGGCCTGCTGGCTTGCCCGTGGTGTGGAGGGGAGCTGCGCCCTTTGGGGTACGGCCCGTGGCGGGTACTTGGCCAACGGGTAGGTGGGCGAATTCCCCTCCAAGTGCGACGGGAACGGTGCCGGGCGTCCCGTGTGGCCCACACGCTGCTCCCACAGGTCAGCCTGCCGTGGGCGCTTGGGGGACCAGCGCCATCCTGCGATTTATTTAGGGTGACCGGTCTACCTAATCGAGAGTACAATGGGGCTGTTATGACTGGTCGCGACCTTGGTTAGGGCGAAGGAAAAGCTGCTGCGGGCGGCCGACCGCCGTTTCTACGCCGACGGCATCGCGGCGACTGGGGTCGACGCTGTGGTGCGCGAGGCCGGGGTGGCCAAGATGACCCTCTACAACAACTTCGCGTCCAAGGACGAGCTGGTGGCCGCCTACCTAGACCAGCGCCACGCCGAGTGGTTGGGCCTGCTGGCGCGGCGCGTCAATGCAGCCGGCTCGGCCCGGGAGCGGGTTCTGGCGGTGTTCGATGCCTACCTGGACCATGCGGGATTCGACTACGCGTCGGGCTACCGGGGCTGCGGGCTGCTCAATGGCGCAGGCGAACTCC
>JAKAVU010000203.1 GCA_021817185.1 bacterium | reverse complement strand
CCCACGAACGACCTTGGCGTCCTCTATATCGTGGATGTAGAGGTTCATCCGAGCGATAGCCGCAGTGGTCATACTGGCCTCCTGGCCCCAGAATCGCATCTGGGCTAGTGACCCGCCGGACTCCAGAACTTCGTTTGCGGCTTCTATGAGCATTCCCCCAGAACCGCAGGCAGGGTCGTACACCCAGTCGGATGGCTTGGGCTCCAGGATCCTCGTGAGCAGGCGAACCACGGCCCTGGGGGTGAAGAACTCGCCGGCCTTACTGCCCGAGGCATCCGCGAACTGCTTCAGTAGGTACTCGTAGGCCGCCCCCAAGAGGTCGTGTCCAACCGCCCCTGGAGATAGGTCGAGGGTGTCGAAGGAGGCCAGTAGGTTGATCAAAGACGGCTCTGGAAGCCTGTCCTTGTTGCCCCAGGCCACGTCACCGAATATGCCTGCGAGGGTTTCGGGGTTGGCTTGCTGGATGCGGTCAAGGTTGCGTTGGAGCGCGACGCCAATGTTCTCCGTGACGCGTCTCAGGTCGTTCCAGTGTGCCCCGGGAGGCACCGCGAAGCGGTGGAAGTCAGCCTCGAACTCAGGCGGCGGATCGGAGCCGTAGGACGCCACGGCCTCCTCGTGTTCCTCGTCCCACGCATCGCAGACGCGCTTGTAGAACAGGAGCGGGAAGATGTAGGCTTTGAAGTCGGTGGGGTCGACAGGTCCCCGCAGGCTGTTGGCGGCATCCCACAGCCTCGACTCAAGCTCCTGCTGGCTCAGTCCGATCACCTGCAAATCAGTACCTCTCTTTGCTGCACTAGATCACGTTGCCGAACCTGTGCTTCGCGAACGGTCCGCGGCGACGCGTGTTAGCCGCGTCCTCGACCGGCCCCTGGGGGCACAGGCTGGAGTACAGGCGCTCGGCTTCCGTAACGATGAGGGGAGCAAGTTAGGCGACTACCCTCCAGTAACCCCGCATGTCGGGGACGCGCTCGAATCTGGGATCCCGGGTCATAGCCCTGAACAGGGTCGCGTAGGACCCCTCGGATCGCAATAGCTTCCCGGCACTCTGAAGATCGTCCACGAGCTCCACGAGGCGACACGATCCTCCGCGCAAGCGGAGGCAGACCTCTGCAGCATCAGCGATGCTTCCTGCCTGTATGACCATGGTGTCCCCCGATTCCGACCTGGATGCGATCTGTCGCAGCATCTGGAGATTAGCTTCCAGCGCCCGGATCTGGGCCGCGACCTGACGCCTCTCCTCGCGAGTCGCGCTGAGACTCTCGGCCAGATGATCGTCGCGACGGCGGAGTTTGGCGAGCTGCCGCTCGATCTCCCGAACGGGGTCTTCAGAGTTCCTCGAGGGGGGCATTTAAGGGAGTGTAACCCCAATCTCGCTCAGGCGTGCTTGCAACGCCTAAGTAGGCATGGCATACTATGCCGGAGACAAAGACCAGGAGGGGGTCCAGTTGGGGTTAGCGACTGACCAGACGAGTGAAGATGCCACGGCCGAGCTGGACTCGATCACGGGCGTGTCACCGAGGCCAGTCGTCCTCACTGATGGTGTCTTTCTGCATGGGGGAGCCCACGGGGTTGATGTCAATTGGGGCGAGGAGATGGCTGTTCTCGCAAGACCTGCTCGAGCCCACGACCGCCCCGTGCTCCTCCTCGGGGCAGGTCGTCACTCGGATAGGAGGCACGTGGTCGGCGAACTGGCGGCAGCCGGTGCCGCCGATTCAGATGTCCCCGACAGGGTCCAGTGGGCCTGGCTTGTCTGGCTGAGGCGGGTCGAGGTCGGGACCCGGTGCGGTCCGTGTCCCCACTGGTGGCGGTCGCTGGCGCAGCCTGCACGCGAGCCTCTGACGTGGGCGGGTGACGTGAGCGCCGGAGTGCCCGAGGCTGCACCCGTCGGCCGTGAGGGAGTTGACGAAATCGTCACATCAGGAGCCGGCTACTCGCCCGCGCGTAATGCGGGGTCCGGAAGTCGGTTCGAGCGGGGGCGAAGTCATTTGACTGAGGTCGTCGACTCTGCCACGATCATCTGGCAATGTCGAGCACCACGATCACTTCAGGCGCCCCGAGCCTCCTCGAGGAAGGTGAGCTTCTGCTCCAGCCTGGATTCGTGGCCAACCTCGGCTGCGGTGGGACCATCCGCCAGACAGGAGGGTTTTGCCTGGCGTAGTCGGCGGGCTCCTTGCGGGGCCGTTGGCGACGCTCATGGCATTGCCTGAAGGCAACCCGTACCGGGCGGTGGCGGATCGGTCGTACCGCCCCAGGTTGGCCACCGACGATGCGCAGTGGGAGCTGGCGCTGCCACTGTTCATCGAGATCCTGGCCGCTGATCCGCGCCGGACCAGCGACTCCAAGCGTCTCCTGGATGGCAGAAGGTGCACTCTGGCCCGTCACGTCTACTGGCTGGCTGGTGAGCATCCGGATCGACTGAACCCTGACTTCGCATTGGACGAGATCCAGGTTGAGCGATCGGCGCTGCTGTCGGAGGGCCACGTCACCTACAAGTCCCAGATCTCGTACAAGTCGCAGCTCGGCAGCTTCAGGACTGGTTTCCCCAAGCTGTTTCCCACGAGCACGCCGATCTCCCGGTCGAGAGGGCTGGAGCCGACTGGGGATCGCGAGCTCCTGATCGCACTCAACGCCGCGGAGACCTTCCGCAACGACGGCACCTGTGACC
>JAKAVU010000026.1 GCA_021817185.1 bacterium | reverse complement strand
GGACATGGCCGCCAGTGCGCTGCGGGAGGTGCGCCAGGGCCGTCTCGGCTACTCCATCCTCGTAGCCATCAAGGCTTGATCGGGGACAGTCGCATGCGCTGTGAGCTGAAGAGCCTCCCATGCCCCGGGCGTCGACCAAGATCCAGCCGCGGGCCTGACGCCATGACCGACACGGCCGGGGGCCTGTTCTGCGTCGATGACATCCTCCCCGCCGCCTGGGCGCCGCGCTCAGGCGGCATTGCGGTGACTCTCACCGGATTCCCGGGCCGCTGGGGGCTGGCTGCGACAGACCCTGCGGTGGCCAGCCTCATGGAACCCCAGATCGACTCCCGGCCGGAACTGTGAGCTTGGTACGGCGCGGAAGGAGGATTGCAACCTAATGGGTAGGCGCTCGCGACCCGACTACGACCTGGTCATCATCGGTCTCGGATCAGCCGGTATCGTGGCGGCCGACTTCGCCGGCCAGTTAGGGCTTCGGACGGTCGCGGTGGAGAGTTCCCGAGTCGGCGGCGACTGCCTCTGGACCGGCTGCGTGCCCAGCAAGACCCTGCTGGCGGCGGCCGGCGCCGCTCAGACGATCCGCACCGCAAATCGATTTGGCATCACGTCCGCCGAGCCGGTGCTGGATCTGCCCACGATCTGGAACCGCATCGCGCGGGTCCAGGCCGAGATCGCCGCGACCGATGATGATCCCGAGCGGCTGCGGCGGACCGGCGCCGAAGTTATCGTCGGCGCGCCAGCCCGACTGGTTGGGCCGCACACGGTCTCTGTCGGCGGCAGGCTGATCGAGACTCGCTTCATCCTCGTCTGCACCGGCAGTCGCCCCGCCGTGCCACCCATCCCCGGTCTGCAGGACGTCGGCTTCATCACCAGCGAGACCTTCTTTCAGCTGGATCGTGTCCCTGGCAGCCTGATCTTCGTCGGAGGGGGTCCGATCTCGCTCGAGCTGGCCCAGGGGATGCGCCGCTTGGGCGCAGAGGTCACGGTGCTGGAGGTGGCTGACCAGATCGCGCCCCGGGAAGAGCCGGAGTTGGTGGCCACCCTGGTGGCGATGCTCCGCCGGGAAGGAGTCGTGATCGAGACCGGAGTGCAAATCGACGGCGTCCGGTCCGACGATGACGGCAAGACCGTCACCGGGATGGTCGGTGGGCAAAGACGCAGCTGGGGGGGGCAGGAGATCTTCCTTGGCACCGGGCGCAGGCCGAATGTGGACGGCCTGGGGCTCGAGGAGGTGGGAGTCCAGGTGGGCCGTGCGGGGATCGCGGTGGACCGCAGCCTGCGCACCGCGGTGAAGAGCATCTATGCCTGCGGTGATGTCACGGGGCGCTATCTCTTCACCCACTCCGCTGGCTACGAGGCGGTGCAGGCCCTGCGGGGCATGTTCTTCCCGGGCCGGGGAAGAACCCCGAAGCTGGTGCCGTGGTGCACCTTCACCGACCCCCAGCTGGCGCATGCGGGACTAACCGTGTCCGAGGCGAAGGCGACCCAGCGCAAGGTTGAGGTCTGGCGCTCCCAGCTGATCCACTCCGACCGGGCCAGGGCTGACTCTGCCACCGACGGAGAGGTGGTGCTGATCACTGCGGGACGGCGGCTGGTGGGTGCCCACATTCTCGCTCCCGGTGCCGGGGAGACGATCCATGAGCTGGCCCTGGCGATCTCACAGCGGCTCAAGATAGATGCCGTCTACAACTTGGTTCACATCTACCCAACCTACTCGACGTCAGTTGGCAAGGCGGCTGCCGAGGCCGGGCTCCAGCAGGCGCGTCGCCTGCGCTGGCTAGTTCGGCGCTAGCGCGACCGGCTATAGCTGCCCGGCGACCTCCACCTTTCCCGGGCCCCATCGATGCAGTTTCGAGGCGACGACCAGGCACTCCTCACCAACCATCTCAGGGCTGGGCCGACCGCGTGATGAACTGCCTCCAGTGGCGCTCCCGCTGTCCCCTCGGATCGAAGGGGCTTGAGCGTACGCCCCGGAGAGAAGCGGCCTTGGGACGACCGCGCCGTTGGCTCTGGCGCGCCCTACCTCGGTCGGGCCACCACCGTTCCAACCTGTTTCGAACGGCGCCCCGCGCGGACGGGCCGAATCCTTGTATCTGAGACCGTCCCCTGAAAGAATGTCGGCATGGAGAGCGGGGCCGCAGATACCGACCGCCGGGACTTCTCGGGCATCCGCCTGGATGATGCCGACTTTTCCGGAGCCCGCCTGCACAGCCCAAACTGCGAGCGTCTCACGATCACCGACGGCTGGCTGGTCAACGCCGACATCTCCGGCTATATCGAGGGCATGCGCGTCAATGGGGTCGAGGTCGGCCCCTTGGTGAGCGCCGAACTGGACCGCCGGTTCCCGCAGCGGGTGAAGCTCAGAGCCACCGACCCGGCAGGGCTGGCTGACGCTTGGACGATGCTGGAGGAGGTATGGCGCCAGACCATCGCCCGGGCCCGGCTGCTGCCGGAGGCGCGACTCCGCGAACGGGTGGACCAGGAGTGGAGTTTCCTGGAAACCCTGCGTCACCTGATCCTGGCCACCGACTGCTGGCTGGGGCGGATGGTCCTGCAGCTGGAGCGGCCCTACCATCCCTGGGGAGTGGCCGGCTCCTGGTTGACCGACCCGCGCGAACTCGGCATCGATCCTGACGCTGCCCCATCGTTCGACCAGGTGCTCCCGGTCTGGCGCGGACGGGCGGACTCCGTGCAGGAGACCATCGCGTCGGTCACCGCCGCCGAACTGGAGCGCCTGCTCACGCCCCCGGCCGCGCCCGGCCATCCCGACCATCCGGAGTCCATGCTCCACTGCTTGCACGTCATTCTCGACGAGTACTGGCTGCACAGCACCTACGCCAATCGCGATCTGGCCATCCTCGAGGGCCACCGGGGCTGAGGCGGTGGTGGCGAAGCCCACCGCCCCGATCACGAAGCCTGGGCCAGGTTCACCTCCGGCAGCGCCTGGACTTCCGCCTTGGAGAGGCTCACTTTGATGCCGTCCTGGGCACTCACCACCTGGGAGATGGGAATCGCCACCCGTTTGTGTCCCCACAGGTGACCTTCGTCCAGCAGCACATGGGTCACCTTGTGGTCGGCGGGGTCGATCACGAGCCCCCGGACGCTGCCGATGGGCCCGTCGGTCGCCTCAACCTGCTCCCCCTTCCTCACCGTGACCTCACCGAGGGGGACCTTGTCGTACGTGATCGGAGCCGGGACCACGCCCCCGACACCGCCCATGCCGAGCCCGTAGTACGGCCACATCAGCACCTGTCCCGCGGGATATCCGGACTCGTCGTCGCCGGGCAGAAACTGGGTCTCCTCGGCCTCCGGCAGTCGATCGAACTCAGCCAGGGTACAGGCCAGGCGGAGCCCTGTCGCATCGTCCTCGGCCAGGGTCACGGGCACCAGCCTGGCGAGGCCCGCCCTGCCCTTGGGCTCCACCGAAAGGTGGGTCACCTGACGCTTCACCGGGTCCATCACCACCCGGATCAGGTCGCCGCACACGCCGTCGGTGCATTGGACCTCGGCACCGATCTGAAAGCTGGTCGCTGGAGTGGTCACGAGCTTGAGGCACCTCCTGGGACGGCGGACGGGCAGGACCGGACGGGGGCGCTGAACTCAAGCGCCCGCACCTCCGATGCTACGCGCAGCCGACCCCTTCCAGCGAAGGCATCCTCGGCGGCGCCGACCCGGACCGCCGCCCGGCTCAGGGCCGACGCTCCCGGCGGAGGTCGCGCAGCAGCGCCCGGGCGGCGAGCCGGCCGGAGGTGCCCAGAATGCCGCCACTGGGGCTGGTCCCGGCGCCGCAGATGTAGAGCCCGCCGACTCCGGTGCGGTGCGAGGCGAGCTGGGGGGTGGGGCGCATCGCCCCCAGCTGGTCCAGGCTGAGATCCAGCTGCATCGGGTGCGCTCCCGGCCAGAGGCCGCCCAGCGACATCTCCTCAGGGGTCCTGAAGGCGATGCCCTTGATGCTGGCCCGCAGCCCCGGCGCGCGCGCCTCCAGCTCCGTGAGGGCCCGCTCGACGAACTCCTCGCGGCGGGCGTCCCAGCCTCCGCGAACTCGAAATGGGGTGGCTGGGCAGGCCAGGTAGATGGTGTGGTTCTCTGGCGGCGCCAGCGACGAGTCGATCGCCGAGGTGGTGAAGCAGTAGAGCGGCAGGGGGTCCGGCAGCTCCTCGTCCTCGGCTCTGACCCAGGCTCGCTCCAGGCTGCCCAGGTCGTCGACCAGGCTCTGCAGTCCGTTCCAATCCCCTGGCCGGGAGCCGGGGTAGGCGGGCAGCGCCTCGGTCGCCAGATGGATCACCCCCTGGACCACGTTGCCGCTCCTGGTCGCCGCGAGATCGGCGGCGGGCCTGCCGTCGAGAGGAGGGGCGAGCAGCTGCAGCAGGGCGGTCCTGGGGTCGATCGCCGTGACCACCAGATCGGCCGCAAGCCGTTCGCCGGAGGTCAGCTCCACCGCCTCCACCCGGTCCCGGTTGGTCCGGATCATGGTCACCTCCGCGGCGCACCGCACCTCCCCGCCGAGGCGCTCGAGCCTGGTGGTCAGCGCGCTCACCAACCCCTGGGAGCCGCCGCGGGGGTGCCACTGCCCGAAGTGGTGGTAGGCCGACTGCCAGAAGCCGAACAGCGCTCCCCCGGGGATGCTCGGACCGACGGAACCGTGGGCCGCGAAGGCCGCCAGGGGTCCCCTGGTGAGATCCGAGAACAGCCGCCTCCGCAGCAGGGCACCGTAACCGCCCGCCACATCCCGCACCAGCTCCTTGCGCCCCGAGGAGCCCAGTTGGAGCGCTCCCCCCAAAACCCGGGGAAGCGTCCTGCCCGAGCGCTCGCCTCGAATCGAGGGCAGCACCCCGCGCATCACCATGTCCCCGGCGGCGATGAACCGGCGGTAGGGCTCGACGTCGCCGGGGCTCACCTCCGCGATCGACTCCAGGGTCTGTTCCAAGGAGCGATGGAAGCGCACCCGGCGCCCGTCCGCAAAGATGCCCACGGCGAAGGGGTCCATCTCCAGATACTCGAGCCCCACCGCACTGAGCTCGAGATCCTCCGGGATCGTGGTCATATTGATCAGGTTGTGGGCGACCGCATGGAGGTCGAAGCGGTAGCCGGGCACCAGCTCCTCGGTGCAGCAACCGCCGCCCGGGGTGCCCTGGGCCTCCAGGACGGTCACCTCAAGGCCGGCACGGGCGAGGTAGCAGGCGGCTACCAGGCCGTTGTGCCCGGCTCCCACGACCACCACCCGGGTCATCTCAAGCCCAAGCGCAGGTTGCGATCGGCCAGCCGGTCCGCCATCGCATCAGCGTGCGGGCCCCGCGCGCCCCGGCCACGGACCAGCTGGCTACTCAGGGCTTGGCCGCCGTCAGGATGGAGTAGCCGAGATGACCCTGGCGCACCTCCCGCAGCGCACTGGCGGCCATGTCCCGCGCGGTCTTCCAGTCCCCGCCGGGCCACTCGACCTTCTTGAGGGCGACCATCAGCGAGGCCGCCATCAGCTTGAGGCGGATCCCCTCCACCATCTCCACCAGCGCCTGGTCGTGGTTCTCGACCACCACCGAGCGCAGCCCGGCCTGGGTGAGGTGCGTGCGGTAGGTGTCGACCGGCCCGGCGTCACCGACGCAGGCGACCCAGGCCAAAATCCCCTGGAGCTCGGGCGGCAGGTCGCCGTTGCGGGTGAGGTCGCTGATCCCCACCATGCCGCCCTGGCGCAGCACCCTGGTCATCTCCAGGGCTGCGGTGGGCTTGTCCGGAAAGGTGCAGAAGGCGCACTCGCAGACGACCGCGTCGAAGCTGGCCGGCGGGAAGGGCAGACCCTCGGCGTCCCCGATCTCAAACGAGACCAGGTGGGCGACCCCAGCGGCCTCCGCGGCGGCGGTCGCCCGCTCCACGTTGGCCGAGCTGAGGTCGACCCCGATGACCCGGCAGGAGAACCGCTGGGCCAGATGGATGGCGGACGTCCCCAGCCCGGCCGCCACGTCCAGCACCCGGTGCTGCGGTCCGAGCTCCAGCAGCCGGCCCAGCCGTTCGGTGAGCTCCACCCCGCCGGGGTGGAAGCTCTCTCCAACCAGCAGCTTGGCGAGGTCATTGGAGTAGAGGTCGACGCAGCAGCTCTTGACCTCCTGCGGCGAGACGGGAACCTGACTCACGCCGTCACCTCCTCGCTCGGGGCCGCCATCGGCAGCGGCGCGACCCGCGCCTCGGCGGTGGCAGCAGGCAGGTCGAACTTGAAGGTTATCGGCTCGGGCACGAACGGACGCTTCTCCCGCTTGGCGCGCTGGCGCCCCCGCTGACGGGCGGTCAGCTGGGCCCGCGCCTGCTCCCGGTAGCCGACTGTGTTGTAGGAGCAGAAGGGGATCTGATGGCCATCGGGCAGGAGGAACTCCTTGCAGCACTTCATCAGGTTCTTCTGGTTGAAGGTCCAGGGATCCATGAAATCCTGCAGCATCACCATGAACATCTTCTGACCGATCTCGCCCAGATCCATCCCCGCCAGCCCACAGGACTCACAGGAGAGCGCGAACTCGGCCGCCGCCTTGTCACCTCCGGGCACCGCCGACGAGGACCAGAGCCCCTCCAACGCCTGCTTGATCTCCACATCCAGCTCGGGGAGCGCCCGGTTGGTCAGGTAGTCGAGGTAGTCCTCGACGTTCAGCAGCCGGGTCAGGGGGGTGACGATATCCCCCTCCACGAAGGCATAGGTGACCGAGTTGCAGGTGGGAAAGCAGCATGGCACCGGTACGAAGTCGCTGACCTTGAACAGGCCCGCGGTCTGCTCCTCCACCCCCCGCAGGACATCGGGGATGGTCATCCGCTCCTTGGGGTCGTGCTCTCCGTGCCGGCCGGCGTGGAAGGCGGGCTGGAAGTTGATCCCCCGAACCGCCTTGTGCTTGAGGGCGAACTTGATGATCTCCCCCACCTCGTGGTCGTTGACCCCCTTCTCCACGGCCGGCACCAGCACCACCCCCAGCCCCGCCTCGGCCAGGCGGTCGAGCGCCCGCAGCTTCTCCTCCAGAATCTTCGGCTCACCCCGGATCACCTCGTAGGTGTGCTCCTCGAAGCCGTCGAACTGAAAGTAGATGGAGATCTTGAGCTCGGCCAAATCGGCCACGAACTGGTCGTCCCGAGCGATCCTCTTGCCGTTGGTGTTGAGCATCACGTGGCGGATGTCGCGCGCCTTGGCGGCCCGCAGCATCTCCACGATCTGGGGATGGATGCTGGGCTCACCCCCGGAGAACTGAACCACCTCCGGCCTGCCCTCGGTCCGCACCAGGTTGTCCAGGATCTCCTCCACCTCCTCCAGGGTCAGGTTGAACCCCGGTCCGGCGTTGGCGAAGCAGAGCGGACAGTCCATGTTGCAGGCCGAGTTGACCTCGATGATCCCCAGGCAGGTGTGCTGCTGGTGGTCCGGGCAGAGCCCGCAGTCGTAGGGACAGCCCCGCTCGATCTCATGGTTGTGCTGCAGCGGGATGGTGCCCGGCTTGTTGTAGGCGGCGTTGCGGGCGTAGGCCCTGGCATCGGCGTAGATCAACGCCTCCACCTCCCCGTGGTCGGGGCAGCGCTTGCGCATGTAGACCTTGTCGTCCCGGAGCAGGATCTTGGCGTCGATCACCCGCCGGCACTGCGGGCAGATGCTCCGGGTCAGCTCGTAGAAGATGTAGTCGGCGTCCTGCTTGACCCGACTGGTGCTGGTGGCGGCGAGGATCTCGGTCATATCACTCCCATGCTGGTTGCAGCCGATACTCGTGGTGATGAACTCAATCGGGGACCGCGCTGGGGGCGGCGCAGCGCCCGCGCCGCCACCAGGAGCTGGCAGCCCACCGAGAGCTGCCGGAACCACTGGGGCCGGGGGTAGTCCAGGGTCCGGCCCCGCTTGAAGTAGGCGACCGTGATCACGGCGGCGGGCAGCGTCCAGAGGCCGAGAGCCAAAGCCCGCAGCCATCGGGACGGCTCATGGTGGAAGAGGAACCAGCTCCAGAACACGCTGTCGGAAAGGCCGTCGGCGTAGGCGCCGAACGCCGTCACCCGGCTGCGCCGGGCGACCTGGCCGTCCAGGTAGTCGGTGGCCAGAGCCAGCGGGGCGGCCAGCCGGCTATGGGGCAGGAGCGCGGGCAGGTTCGCCCGCAGCAGGCTGAGGCGGTTGGCCCATCCCAGGAAGAGGTCCTGCTCGCCCAGCAGGCCGAGGTGGGTGATCCCCATGAGCCAGGTGAGCAGAGCCGCCCGGCGGTGGCCGGCCAACCCCAATCCGACCGCCAGGCCGCCGAGCTCCAGGGATGCGCGGGGGTGCCGGACCGCCTGCTCTCCCGAGCGCACCAGGCTGCGCCCGAGGAACCGGGCCCAGCCTCCCGCCGACCACCGGCTCTGAGCCAGCTCCAGAAGCAGCTGGTCCGTGAAGGCACGGCTCGACTCCGGGCGAACGATCACGGGGCGCTGCTGCATGGCCGAGAAAAGTGGGCGTGGGGAAGCTGCTACGGAACTCACTACCCGGCCAGCCAAACCCATGTCCCACCATCGGAGCCCCGGCTCACAACGGGCCAAACCTGGACCTCATGCCTCGCCTCTGGCCGGATAGGCCTCCGCCACGAAGAAGCTAATCGCGTCAACCAGGTCATCCACCCGCGGGCGCGCGGCCGGCATGGAGTTGAGGATGACCATGTAGAGGGTCCCATCGGGGCGAACCAGGTAGACCCCCGGCTCGGCGAAGAGCGCAGGCTCGGGTTCCTTGACGCCCCGGCTGACGAACAGTCCCCACTCGCGCATCGAGTTCACCGTCTGGCCGTAGGCGAGAGCCAGTTGCGACAGATGCCACGCTGAGGCGCTCTGGCGGGCCCGCTCCTCAGTATCGCCGCTGACGGCCACCACCGCGACCCCGAGCTCGCCCAGGTCCTGCACCGCCCGATCCAGCTGAGCGAGATACCCCCTGCAGATGGGGCAGTGCCAGCCCCGATAGAAGACCACCAAAGTGAAGGTGGCTGGATGCTGATCCGTAAGCCGGAACCGCCCCCCACCCACGAGGGGAAGGTCCAGCGGCGGAGCCGGGCTGCCGGGAAGCGGGACTATCGGCATGCATCCTCCGCCGGTGCGCATTGAGAATTCATCGGCGGCGAGACTCGCGTTCGTGTTGACCGCGACGCCCGGCAGGCGAACCGGGGGAGGCGATCCCGTCGGAACACCTGACGGGGCCCGCGCCGAAGGTGGTGTCCGGCTGCCGCACGATCACAACGGCCCTCGGCTGGAGTTCGGCGGGACCCCAGAGGGGGATGGTTTGGCGCTGGCTCCTCTGCGCCTGGCGTCCCACCGCCAGAGCCGGCCCAGCCCAAACCAGGCCGCGACCGCGACCGGGTCCACCCCCCAGCTGGCGGCGCTGTGCCCTGTCAAGTCGAGGCTGAAGCTGGTGGCGATGAGCGCGCCTACGGCCACCCACTGCAGCAGGTGCAGCGCGGTCGGCCTGCCCGCGCCCAGTGGGGCTTGAGCGGCGAGGTGCGGCGCCTGCCGCTGGATGGCGTCCAGCAGCTCTGGAAATCGCGGGTTGACCAAAGCCGTGTTGCCGATGAAGACGGTTGGCACGGTCTCATCCCCACCGGTTGCCGCAACGACCCGCGCCCGATCAACGTCGCTCTGCCAGATGTCATGCCAACGGGCAGCCACCTGGGCCTGCTCAAGGGACCGCCGCAGAGTGGCGCAGTAGGGGCACCCGGGCCTCCAGTAGACATCGAGCGCGTCGGGGTCTGCTCTTCCCATGCACTGGGAGGAACTCCTCCGGGCGCCCAGATATTCCATCCGCAGTTCGTTGCAAGTGGTTGGGATGATCGGCGGCGCTGGAAACCGCTGGCGGACCGCCTGCTGCGCACGTGTCACCAGCTCAGACGCGCGGTCGCTGGAGCACTGAACGGTGGCTGCGGCGGCCCAGTGAGATCGGCCACCGAAGGCCGGTCTGCGGGGCGGTGCGAGCCCACCGTGCAGGTGAGACGCTCGTCCCGTCGCCCCAAGAAGGCACCACTACATTGAACGGTCACTTAGGCGGAGGGCCTGGCCACCCGCGAGCCGGCCCTGGGCCGCAAGGCCAACGCCCGCGTCCCAGTGTCCGTGCGTGGCCAGTTCCAGGACGCCCGCGTCACCTCGGCGTCCGGTCAGGGCACCAGTGCGCAACCCTAGTCGACTTCGCCTGGGCGCCGGCCCAGATGGGTGTCCCTCGGGCGCGGCTTCCACCGCCACGTCCCGGCCCCTGCGGTCGTCCCCCTTGGCGACTTCGGTCCCCCAAGCGCTCGGCTACGTTCCGCCTAGAGTCGCTTAGAGTTGCAGAGATTCTGTGGTCGACGCTGGAAAGTGCCCGGGCTGAACGGCGTGGAGTGAGGGTCTCTCCACTGTCGGTACCAGAACCAGGCGCCGAGCGGTCGGCCAGGGCTGAGGCTGGCGTCACAACCGGGCAGATCGCTTCGAGGTACCGCAAGGTACGAGTTGCAGCCGCCAGACCGATCGGTGCGCTGGCGCCCCAGTTGGCCGGGGCGAGATCGCTGGCCACCAACGCCATCGACATGGTCCTCCGCCTGCCGCCCCGGCCAGCAGATTCGACCTCCGCCAGTTGACGCCGCAGTCCGAAAGTACGGCAGGGGCTAGGGCTCCGGGAGAGCGCGTGCGGTTCGGCCGGAACACCGGGGCAGACAGGTCATGGCTGCCGCCCTCCGCTGACATCGAGAGGGAACCTCCGCAGCCGCTCGAGGGTGGCGGCATCGACCTTGGCCCCTTGCTTGGCGAGAGCTGCCTTGATCGTCCGGTAGGCCTCCGCCTCCAGCCCGCACCGGCGGAAATCCTCAGCCAGATGGGCCGCCACCATGGCGGCGCTGTCGGCATCGAGCTCGCCATCCAGGTACGACTGCAGGATCCGCAGCACCTGCTGACAGGCGGGCCGGTCAGCCCGGCGGCGCCGCCATGCTCGCATCACATTTCCCCCCACGGCAGCAGGCCCGACTGGCCGAGCCGCTCCCGGATGCGCGCCCGGCCGCGGTGGAGGCGACTCATCACGGTGCCGGCCGGGACTCCGAGCGCCTGGGCGGCCTCCGCGTAAGAGAGCCCGCCGACGTCGACGAGCCTCACCACTTGGGCCAGCCGGTGGGGCAGGAGGGCGAGCGCCTCGACGACAGCTGCCTCCAGGGCTCGGTCGAGCACCACCACTTCGGGCTGGCGGTTGCGGGAGAGGTCTGGAATGAGATCGGCTCCGGCGTACTCGGCCAGCAGCGAGGGGCGGCGGCGGCGAGCCCGACCGCGCTGGGCGTTGCGCATGATGGTGAACAGCCAGGCCCGGGGGTGTTGCCCGTCGAATCGGTCGATCGCCCGGTATGCCCGCAGAAGCGTTTCCTGAACCAGATCCTCCGCGTCGGCGGGTTCCCCGGTGAGAGCAAGGGCAACACGCAGGAGCACCTCGAGTTCGGGCACGACATGGCGGGCAAACAGCACCTCGGGGTCCTTCCCAAAACGCGGGGACGTCTGACCCACGCTATGGCAACGCGCTAGACGAGCCGACTATTCCCGCCCGCCGCTGCCGCGACCCGACCGAGTTGTGCGAGGTACGCCGGGGTGACCACCGGTATCCCCCTGAGCGCCCCCGCCTGTTCAGACCCAGCATGGTGGCAATTTAGACCATGGGTTCAGGCCAAGTCCGTCCCCAGTAGACGGTCACGCCGCGGGGACCAGGAGCGAGCCCATGGTCGGGACTGACGAACATGCGGCGCTCGGCCAGGCGAACTCGGATCCCCACGCTCACGTCGAACGGGTCCCAGCGGCCGAGGAGGTGGCCACAGGACACCTCTTGCCGAGCCTTACCCTGGCGCCGGTGGCTCGGCGGGTCCATCCGGTCCAGACCGTCGCTCCCAAGGGCCGTGAGCCAGGGCGCCTGGACCGGCCGCGCCGACGCCAGGGGACGTGAGCCAGTACCCCCGCCGGCCCCGGCTGGCCGGGACACCCCCCCCGCCTGGGACGCCTATCCTCGCCCCACCAGGGGCGCCCCGAGGACCACCACCCAGACCTCCCCCAGTCCGAAGGTTAAGCCGATGATGGCGGCCAGAGCGGCAGCCCTGGGGCTCCAGGCCCACCGGCGCAGATCGGACGGTCGGAGCAGGGCCAGAGTGGAGAGTCCCGAGCGGCCCAGGAAGCGGCCGATGTCGAACACAAGGCCCCTGCCCAGGCGGGCCCCGAAGGAGTTGGCGAGCACGATGGTGACCGACGAAACCATCGCCACCATCGCCCAAACCGGGCCCACCAGCCCGCTGACGGCGAGGGGCACCCCCAGCCCGTTGAAGGCGAAAGCGATGGCGAGGTTCTGCTTGGTCTTGCGGAAGCTGTTGCTCCCGATCTCCCTGGCGTCGGCCACCGCGGAGAGGCGATTGCCGACGAGCACGACGTCAGCGGACTCGATGGCGATGTCGGTGCCCGCTCCCATGGCGACGCCGATGTCGGCCTGGGTGAGGGCCGGGGCGTCGTTGATCCCTTCGCCCACCATCAGCACGCGATGACCTTGGGCCTGGAGGTCGCGCACGATAGCGGCCTTGGCCTCGGGCAGGACCGAGGCGTGGATCAAGTCGATGCCGACCTCCGCAGCCACGGCCATGGCGGTGCGCTGGTTGTCCCCGGTCACCATGATCGGAGTGATCCCAGCTGAGCGCAGCCGTGCCACCGCCTCCGCGGCATCGGGCTTGACGCTATCCGCGATGCCGAGCAGTCCGAGCAGCTCGCCGTCGCGGGCCACGGCCACCACGGTATACGCCTCAGACTCCATCACCTCCCGACGCCGGTCGAGCGGCCCGAGTTCAGCGCCTTCAGCCTCCACCCACCCGGGCTTGCCCACGGTGAGCTTGCGGCCCTCCACCGTGGCCCACACTCCCTGGCCGCTCTGGCTCCGGAAGTTGTCCGCGTCGGGCACCTGGAGTCCACGGCCCTCCGCTGCCGCCACCACGGCTCGCGCCAGCGGGTGCGGGGAACCGACCTCGGCAGCAGCCGCCAGCAGCAGCAGCTCCTCCTCGCTCGCCCCGGCCACGGGCACGACGACAGCCACCATCGGTTTGCCGGACGTCAGGGTGCCGGTCTTGTCGAACACCACCAAGTCGATGTCTTGGAAGACCTGAAAGGCCTCCCCCGAGCGCATGAGAATACCCCGCTCAGCGGCCATGCCCCCACCCCGCATCATGGCGAGGGGGGTCGCCATGCCGAGGGCGCAGGGGTAGCCCATGACCAGCACCGCGAGCGCCGAGAAGATAGCCCGTGTCACGTCGAGGTTCCCAGTCAGCAACCAGGCGCCGGGGATCCAGACGACGATAGCCAGGGCTGCGGCGCCGAGGACCGCGGGCACGAAGGCCATCAGGAGCCGGTCGACCAGCTGAATCAGGGCCGGCTTGAGGGCCCTGGCCTCCTCGATGTGACGCGCCACCTGGGCCAGGAAGGTGTCCTCCCCGACCCTCGTGACCTCCACAGTCAGGGTGCCAGCCTGGTTCACCGAGCCGCCGATCACCGGGTCACCTGCCGACTTGTCGACCGGGATCGGCTCACCGGTCACCATGGACTCGTCAACCGCCGAGGTGCCGCAGGTAACCCGACCATCGAGCGGCACCCGCTCCCCGGAGCGGATCCGGACCTGGTCGCCTGGTCTCACCTCGGCCAGTGCCAGCTCGATCTCCTGCCCGTCGCGCAGGACCCGGGCGGTGTCGGGCTGCAGGTCCAACAGATGTCGGACCGCCCGGGTCGAGCGGGCGCGCACCAGCGACGACACATACCCCGAGAGCAGATGGTAGGTGGTGATGAACACCGACACCGACAGGAAGTCTCCCGGGGGGAAGACCGCCGGGGCAAGGAAGAGTCCGAGCAGGCCACCCAGCAGCCCGCCGAAGGCACCCGCCTCCAGCAAGACGTGCTGGTTCAAGATTCCCCGCCTAAGGCTGCCCAGTGCCATCTGGAGGATTGGCCTGGCCACGACGAAGATCATGGTGATGGCGATTCCCAAGATTAGCCACGGCCCGTAGGCAAAGGTGCGCCCGCCCCAGGTCACCGACAGAGGCTGGCCGGTCGCCCAGTAGTCGGTCATCAATCCCAAGGTGGCGAAGGTGAGCGCTAGGCCTATGTGGAACCGGTCCCGCTCGGCGCGGATCTCGGCCTCCTCGTCCTCGAAGATGCTGACCTTGCGCGGGTCGCGCACCGAGTAGCCGACTGCCCGCAAGGTGTCGACGATGCGCTGGGGGCCGACCACCGCGGGACGGTAGGTGACGAGACCCTCCTCATGGGCGATCGAGACTGAGACCGCTTCCACGCCTTCGAGACGGCCCACCGCCTTCTCGATAGTGGACACGCAGAAGCTGCAGTGCAGATTGCCGAGCTTGACCTGCAGCAGGGCCCGGCCATCTCCGCTCACGCGCACGCGCCCGCTGAGCCAGGAGTCGGTGCCCGGCACCTCGACCGGGCAGTCGTCGGTGGGTTGCTGAGAAGTCGTGGCATCATTCACGGCGGTTGCCTCCTGCCGCGAGCGTAAACCCTGCCTTCGAATGGAATGTCAAGCCCAGCGATCCGGGCTCTGCTGATTCACCAGCCGGGGTTGACCTTCTATCCGGGGGAAGGTTGTATGTTCCAAGCAGGACGACTGGCCAGCCTGAGGAGGCCCTGAATGACTACGACCGTGACGATTCTGGTCGAGGAGATCCACTGCGAGAGCTGCGAGCGCACCATCGCCCAAGTCCTCTCCGCCGTCGACGGGGTGCTACGGGTGGCGCCGTCTGCCAAGACCAACGATGTGAAGGTGAGCTATGACGAGACGGCGGTCAGCGCAGCCGACCTACGGGCCAAGTTGGCCGAGGTGGGTTACGCCCCGGTCGGCTGATGCGCATCGGGGAGCTAGCCCGCCGGGTCGGGGTCAATCCGAGGACCGTGCGCTTCTACGAGGGGATGGGCCTGCTCCCGGAGCCGGCGCGCCGGCCCTCGGGATACCGCGAATACCGTGAGGACGATGTGGAGCGCTTGGCGTTCGTCAAGACCGCCCAGCGCCTCGGTCTGTCCCTGACGGAGATACGCGAGATCATCGCGCTCAAGGCGCGCGGCGAGCGTCCATGCGCCTACGTGCTGTCGGTGCTGGACCGCCAATTGGTCGACATAGACCAGCGCCTGGCTGAACTCGTGGCTCTGCGAGCCGACCTGGTAGCGCTTCAGGCTCAGGCCAACCGCCTGCCCGCTGGTAGGGCCCGCTACTGCGGCATAGTCGAGCATGTCGGGCTCCGGCCCACGCCGCGG
>JAKAVU010000025.1 GCA_021817185.1 bacterium | reverse complement strand
GTCTCGTTGGTGCCGTCCTCGAGGAGCAGAACGTGGAGTGGGCTGTGGCCCGCCTCTACCTCAGAGTGGATGCCCTCACAGCCCATCCCGCTCCGACCGCCACCGATCCCGATGTCCCGTTGCTGGCGGCCAGCTGATGTTCAACGGATGTCCGATGGATTCTCGTACACCACTTGACTGGACATGGCCGGGCCGTCGCCGCGACGGGAGTATCCCGCTACCGAAACGGGTTTGCGTTTGCCTCGATGCCTCGTAAGTGGTCTAGCGGCAGTCTGCCAAGTTCCGGTCGCGGCCCGAGGCTGATCGGACAATGTAAGACGCTTCAAGGAAACGGGACAGTACTACGTCGCTGCTATCGCGACGCGTGGAACCTGTGGGACGATTCCCCTGTTTGTCGATTTGCCTCTTGCGGTAGATTTCGGGGTCTGCCGGACTCGCTGGACTGAGTGGCTATCGATGAGTGAAGCCTTGCTAGTAATGGCCCGTGGAGGTGCTCGCCTGGTAGGGGAGCGCTGGTCCGGGCCTGGGCACGTTGTGGTTCTGCTGCACGCCGGGGTGACCGACCCCCGAAGCTGGCGTGGCGTGGCAGCCGCTCTGGAGGGCCGGGCCGTCGTGGTGGCCTACGACCGGCGGGGCTTCGGCGAGACGGCGGCTTCTGATGGCGACGGGTTCTCCCACGTCGAGGACCTTCTTGCAGTCCTCGACGTGGTCACCGACGCCCCTGCATGGCGGTGTCGGTAGCTCCGCCGGCGGTGGCGTTGCTATCGACACCGCCATCTCAGCGCCCGAGCGGGTGGCTGGCCTGGTGCTGCTCGCCCCCGCGGTGAGCGGCGCCCCTCCCCCCGAGCTCGACGCCGACACCACCCGCTTCGGCCAGCTCCTCGACCAGGCGACGGAGGCCGGTGACCTCGACGAACTCAACCGCCTGGAATCCTGGCTGTGGCTCGACGGCCCAGCTCAGCCCGAGGGGCGGGTCGGCGATCCGGCCCGCAGTCTCTTCTTGGAGATGAACCGTATCATCCTGGCCAACCGAGTGCCCGAGGAAGTGGGAGCCAGCGGTATCGACGCCTGGAGCCAGATCGACCGTGTGCAGGTTGCGGCCACTGTGGCCTGCGGGGACCTCGACCCACCCTTTTTGGTTGAACGCTGCAGTGAGCTGGCCGAGCGCCTACCGGAGGGGTGACATCGGGTGCTCGCCGGGATGGCGCACCTGCCGCAGATCGAGGCCCCGGCAGCGGTGGCCGCACCCATCGTCGACGCCGTCGACGACGCATGACGCCGGAGATTGCCTGTTGGGCCGAGCATCTCATACGCCACCTTCGGTGATCCCAAGGACGGACGGGTCCAATGTCGAATGGGCCGGACCCTCGGAACGGTGCCGGGTCGGCGCGCTACCAGCAAGTTCCGGGGCTGCGGATGGCCTTTTCGGCACCCACAGGGTGAACCGGTGGCCAAGACCTTCTTGCCGTAATACGAGATCCGGGCGCAAGGGCAACCGGACGGGAAGACGATCTTGCGGGAGTTCATGTGCTCGTTCCAGGACCTTGCCCGCGAGGACGTCACCCCGGACCCCCGAGCCTGGGCCGACGCCGTCGTCACCACCTCTCCCCGGGGCTCAGGTGGCAAGCGCCAAGGCTTCCCACTATAAGCTCGCGCCGCACCCACTGACCCAGGTCAGGGCATCATGGGCGATGCTTCACTGGCGACGGTCCACGGCACAGCAGTCAAGCGGCGTCACCCCCTAATCTCGGTCAATGAGCTCACGTTGTGGATTGGTGCTGGCCGTCGCTATCCTATAGGCGTGGCGACCGCGCTCAGGATCCGACGGCCAGACCTCCTCATCGCTGACCCTTACGCGCTGGCGTTGAAGTTCTTCCTCGAGGATGCCAGCTCCGTCGGGCCGCTCGCCTACGATCCGTACATCGCCAGCGGCGAATCGCCGGCGAATCGCATCGTGCTGCAGGACGTGGTCGCGATCAACCGTACCATGAGGGCGCGATCGGCGCATACCCATTGGGCGGCACTCATCGAGAGGGGAGACCTGCCCGAATTGGCAGCCGTCGATCCCGGGTGGGACGCGTTCCTGACTACCGACGACGAGTGGGACCGGTCCGATGTCCCGAGACGAGTAACATCGCTGATCGACGCTGTCCTTGGTCGAGGGATCGGCGTGTCGGTGGCGACGAAGGCCCTACACATCAAGCGGCCCGCGCTCATCCCGATCTGCGACTCCTACGTTCTCCGGCTCATGGGCATCCCGGAAAGCGGAGGCGCCAGCGTGGCCGCCATGATCGAGCACCTCCGCGACAGCCGGGCCGGGCTGCTCGCCACGTTGTCAGATATCCAGAAAAGGCTCGCCGCGGTAGGGGTCGAGCGCTCGCTCGTGAGAATCATGGACGTGTTGATCTGGGGCAGCCATCCGGACACCTGGCTCTATCGGGCTGGCAAGTGAGGACCTCGCTCGGGCGGTCGGACGGAGGCGTTTATTGGAGGTAGACAGGCAGCTCTGCTGGGACGGCGCGAGGTGCAATTGGCGACACGTCCTTTGTTCGGCGGGCGGTTGAACTCATGTGCCTCAGAACCTCTTGTGGACCAATCCCGAGTTCATAAGTAGAAGCGGGCCAGCGAAAGTATGTCGCTTGACCGGTCGGCCTACTGGCCGCCTGATGTGTCACAAATTAGCGGCGCGGCCCACTAGTCTTGGAGGTGCCGGATTGGCGTCGCATTACCTCCCCAGGTGGCGTAGGAGCTCGGCACGAGGCCGAGCGTTTCGGAATGCCCAGTTTGCCACCCGGTGCTGCTGCTATGACCCAGGAGACGGGGACGGAGAGGATGGGACGAGGCCGAAGTCACCCGCTAGCACGGAGAGCGCCCCGCTGAAGCTGCTTTCCAGAGGGACCATAGCGTTGTACAGCGCGTTGTACGTGCCGACGTCGGACGTGTTCGCAGCAAGTTCAGACAGGGAATTCTCGTAGGCTACATCAGCACTCAGAACAGATTTTGCGTCAGTCGTGTCCGGCCCCGTTGGAAATGTAATGCCCGTGATCACCGTATCGAGAGCCTGATGGTCAGCAATGGTAGCATTGATAGCGGAAGTGACTGTGGCGGGATCTCCCGAGTTCCAGCCTGCAATTTGCGCATTATCGGCCGCGACCATCTGATCGATGGCTGTCTCCAACTGAATTGTGATCTCCTGGGTGTTTGGAGTTGGGGAAGCCGTCGCATGTGTGGTGTGTAGAACTTTCGGGACTACGCCGCCGCAGCCTGCCAGCGCAACTGCCAGCATTGAGACCGCCACCATCATAAGTCGCGTCAAGACATGGTCCTCCGTTCACCCGCCCAGCCTAGTCCGAGCGCCTAGGTCGCCGCCCTCGGAGGGGTGCCCAAGCTTTCGGACGAGTCCATCTAGTGGCGAAGTCACCCACAGCAGGTTCCAGTTATGCTGTCGCTGCAGGGACGCCGAAGCGCAGCGCGAATTCGTCGGCACGGGAGACTCCTGAATGAAGAGCTCGAATCGAAGGTTCCCATCATGGCAGGATGCTCTCAGCTAGGGCGAGGTCCGCGGGCGGAAGCCATGGCCGGGTAGCGGAGTCCAGACGGGGACGCGTTGTGACCTGGCGCCACCGGTGGCTCGGTTGGCTGGTCAGTCGTGGCGCCAGGGTCGTTCATCTCCTGCCCTCGAGCGAGCCGTCGCGTTCGTACGGGCGACCTCGCCAAGACGAAAGCTTAGTACTTTCGGGTTCTCAGTGGTGTCAAGCGACACTGACAACTGAACACTGGCGGTTACGAGAACTGCGGACCCGGAGGTCGAGGCCCGGGAGGAGGGGCTGGTTGGTCTGTGGCGACCGGAGCTGCTGGCGCTGAGGGGGCTGCCGGAGAAGGAGCGGAAGGAGGTGGCGGAGCCCCATCCATGGTTCCCCAACCCAAAGGAGCTACTGGTGCTGCCGGACGGGGTCCCCTCACAGGGGCTTGAAGGGGCGTTCCTCGGCCACAACCCACCGTGGCCGGCACCTTGATGCGGCAACTCGGCCAAGTGGCTACCAAATGACTCGACGGCATGACGTAGTCGCTGATGAGTTACACGGTCTTGGCCGAGCAGCTCTACGACACCTGCAAACCTTTAATCGAAAATCGGATGATGGTTTGCCACATGTTCCGGAGACCTGGCCGTACGGGTAGCCGATGCCGTTCGCTGGGAGTAGTATGAGCGCGATGGCCCACCCAACCAGACCGGGCGGCACTTGGTCGTCCGTAATCGGCCACGCTAGCCGAGGGCAGCGGCGACGGATGTGGGCAGAGTGCACCGATCAGGTTGTGCACGTGCCCCTCACCGTTTTCGGGCAGGCGTGGATGCAGCCTCTCTGTAGCCGCCACACACGGCGGTTTGGGCACCAGGTTCCGGAGGTCGACGAGCCCGGGACCAGGCCCGAAGGGAGGAGGGGGAAAGTGGCTGAGTCAGGCTGCGGTGGCCGCGGAAGCCCGGAGGCGAGGTCTGCCAGAGTGTGCGTCCGTGCTGGCAACCTCAGCCCTGTCGGTCGCTCCGAGTCGTGACCCAGGGAGATGACAGCAGTTCGGCCACGATGGGCTACCGGAGGATAGGGGACTTCACGGTCTCGCGACGGGTTGGTTACCCCAGGCGGCTCAGGAAGTTCTAAGATCTGCACTGGCGAGCCAACTCGAGGCGAACTCGGGGACTCACCAGAGGGAACGACATGACCGACCCGACATCACCAGACCAGCCTTCTGCCCTACCGGAGCCCTCGCCCCCGGTTCTCGCCTCGCCTCAGTCCCAGTTTCCGGCAGCTCTCCAAAGAGGCAACGGCCTCGCCATTGCTGGCTTTGTCTTGGGCATCACGAGCGTCCTCTTCTGCTGGTGGGGTATCTTCGCCTTAGTCCAAGTCGTCCTGGCCATCACCTTCAGCGCTGTCGGCCGGTCCCGCGCCAAGCGAGGGGCGGAGCACGGCGGACTGGCGACAGCGGGCCTGATTCTCGGGATCATCGGAGCGGTGCTCTACTTCTTGATCGGAATCTTCTCATTCGGCGCCGGCTTCTTTATCTGAGAACGGACGGTTAGGAGGACCGTATGGTGAGACGCACAATTGGCGCCGTAGGAGCGGCACTGCTACTGCTTGGCATCAGTGGATGTGCTAGTACCGCCCCCTCGACCACCCCCACGCCCAACCAGCCGAAAACCGGAGCGAGCTCTACTCCTAAGGCCACTCCGACCCCCAGCGGGCCCAAACTCTACGCTGTGGGTCAGACCATGACCAACGGGGCACACCAGACAGTCACAGTCACCGCCTTCGCTCAGAACGTCACGCCCTCGGAGTTTTCTACCCCGAGCCCAGGGGACCAATGCATCAGCGTTCAAGTAACTATCGTCAACGGCGACTCGTCACCCTGGGACCTGCCCCTCTATGAACTAACAGTGGTGGATGCGAGCGGGCAATCGTATGACAGCTACAGCTCCTTCGACTGCCAAACGTCCAGCTCAATCGATAGCTTGGTTCCCGGGGGCCACGCCACAGCAACACTTTACTTTGAGGTGCCGTCGGCCGGGAGGCTGATACTGCAGTGGACTCCGAACTCGCTAAACCCCACCAGTAATTACAACACAGAGCTCAAGGCATCGTAAGGACGGCGACAGGCAGGCAAGGTACCTGGGCCAAGTGCATTTGCGCTCCTCAACCTTGAATCGGCTGCGCAGCTGGCGCGTGGCTGTCGCCATACTGGTGCTCACCCTGCTCGCAGGTTGTGGCTCTGCCCCAGCAACACCTCTGTCCCCCTCACCTTCAAGTCCAACACCGGCTCAGCAGACCACCTCGACTCCGACTCCAAACCCGCTGATATTGGCTCCGGCGACGACGCCCTCGTCTGTCGGGGTTTGCACTCAGCAGATGAGCTTTGGAGCCGATGGCAACGCCAGTCCCATCCTTTGCTCCGATGGTGCCGTGAATTCGCTGGCATGGACGTACTTTGTCCAGTCGTACCCTGGCATCTTCGCCATCGGGGCCTACGCCACCGAAAATCAAGTAGCGCAGGCTGTCAGCCAGATGGAGACTAACGGAACCATTCCCACGGAGGAGAGCGCGTACTGCTTGGCCAAGGCGTACTACGGATGGCAATTCGCGATCTCCCTCGATCCCGCCAATCAGACTGGAGTGACCGCGAGCTGTTCTCAGGACATTCCAAACTTCCCGTAGAAGAAGGATGGCAGGGCACTGCCTCCGCACACCGTTCCGGCAAGCGCGCCGCGATACCGCAGCGGACACTTCCCACCGCGCTGGCCCATTCCCACTGTTGGAAGTCGTCTGGGCTTGTGAGGGTGTGGCTTGCTACATCGAGTCCGCCGGGCCTGTCGATCGGCTGGACCGGGCAGCCGTCGCGATCGACGATCAGGCTCTCCGGCTGGACTACGGGGGCGGACTCCCCGACGTCGTTGTCGAGCTGAACACCGGACCCCTCAAAAGGTCGCGCGGCCAACCGGGCTGGGCAGGTCCGACGGATGTCGCCCAGTCCGCAAGCGGGATCGATCCACGCGAGCTCCAAGCCGGTTTCGCTTGCCGCCCCTCGATCCAGATCGTCTCCGTCCCGCCAAACTCGCGGTTGGACGAAGCGGATCACCTCGCAAGGTAGGGAGGACACCAGACATGGGGATGCTTGTCACTGCACGATGCACGGGATGCGGGTACGAAAGCAAGTTGCTTCCGGTGGGCGCCGGGATGAGCAACTTCATGGACAAGTGCTGGATGCCGGCACCCTGCGAGGGGTGCCGGCAGGTGGTGTCGATCGACATCTTGGCCCCGAACCCATCTTGCCCCGGCTGCGGCAATGCCGTGGCGTCGTACGCTACGCGCGGTGATCAAGGCGGGCAACTCAGCTGGCGATTGCCCTCGGACCAAGTCGTTTCAGTGCCCGAGCACGGCAACCACTGCCCAGCCTGCGGCGCATCCCTCCTCAGGTTCGATGACGGGGGGTTCTTTGACTGACTGCGGCTCTCGCATGGGGCCACTTCCCGCCTTCCACGAGCAGATCGTGGTTGGACACGACCTAGCGCCGACGAGGACCTTGTCGACTAGGTCGACAAGGTGCGCCTCCGCGGGTCCCGATTGGCATTCGTAGAGTGCTCCGATACTCTTTCGAACATTTCCGGCCGAGTTCTCACGCCTCTCGCCACCCAGGGCACTGCCCAAATCGGGTTGACACATCGAGATCTGGATTCAGCACCGGTGCCCGACTAATTCGCCACCTGGGTCGGTCATCTCCTGAACGGAAACAATCCAGACGGTATTCGCCTCCTCCTGGGAAAGCTTGCGGGCGGAGATCACGAGAGCATACTCGTCTTCATAAGTCTCGGCATAGAGAAGGTGGACGTGGTGGCCACCTGCGACGAGTATCCGCTGGATGGCCGTCTCAAGCTCATCAATGTTCGGACAGTCCTTCCAATCCCAGTAGGTAAGGGCATGTGGTGTATCCGGTATAGGCTCTGCAAGGTCGTATACGACGAGGTCGGCTTGTTCCGGTGCACCAGCAGCTTGAAATATGGCGACGGTGAGGTCCGTGAGGTCTGATGGAGCAGACATGAGTCTTCCAGGTAGGCGGAAGAGCGTGGGAGCCACCGCCTCCCAGCCCGAGTTGGATTGGGAACTAACTTCATGCAACCCCAAGGCCTTCAGATTCGCCTGAGCGCTGGCGGACAAGGGGCCGCGGGGCCCGTAGTAGACGTTGGTTGCAAGGTCGCACTGGACCATTTGGCCGTCCCTTCGTACGCGCAGATGGAACCCGAAGGGTTGGCTGCAGCACACGCGGAACCAAGCGTGGGGACCCTGGGCTCTTGCCTGGATGGCGCCCGCCAGCTCTTCGAAGTTCATACGGCCACCCGGCACGGAGGATCGGGGATGCTTTGTCCCGGCAGGCGCGCAGCCAGAGTCGGCAAGGACTCACAAGCCCCCGGCCGGTAGTGCCCGGCAGCCAGACGCGCCATGTTGGGTTGACCCTCGAGCAAGCCCTGCCTCCCGGCTCGGTCCGACCTTCCTTGGTCCTGTGCTCCGCGCCTCAGGTTGGCTCGAAGCGGAGTATCCCCAGCATCGTTGGCGAGCTGCAGTACACGAGGGGTCGGGCTTCTCCGCCTGGCCCAATGACTTGGGGTAGGGTGGCCAGTCGCTTGGTCATCGGCCCCAGGGCCTAGCGAGTTGGCAGGATCCGCCGGATGCGAGTTGCGCCTCACGACTGAGACGATTCGACGAGGCCGCCCAAAGATCGTATTACCTTCTCTGCCTCCTGGCGCCCCCTCATCCAACCCCAACACCGGTCCACACGCGGGACGGAGTCGTACCTGGCGAGGGCTACCACCGCTGCCAGCGGGCGACAGCGCTCGCACCACCACGTTCGACCAGCGGCCAGACGCGCCGAGCAAAGGCCGCATCTTGCCAAGGGGGCATTCCCACCACCGCTGCTGTCGGCCACGGTCAACCCTCCACGAAGGGATCTGACATGTTGCCAGTGATCCCGCTCTTGCCCGCTGCCAAACGCAGTCGGGCCGGGTCTTCTCCCGGAGGCACCTTGCGCGGATCGAGGTTGCCGGAGCGGCAAGCCGGGAGGCTTCACGCCGCACACTCTGAACCCTCTGGCATTATAGCACTGTCTCACGGCCATCGCCCCCGCCCGTGCTGGGGCCGAGGGGTCCGTGGCGGTCAGAATCCGTACTTGCGCCTGCGCATCTCGAAGGCCTCCCGACCGCCCTCGAGAATGTCCTCCACCAGCTCCTGTACATGGCCAGAGTCAATCGAGCCAGCACACTCCTCAGGGATCTCGGCGTGGCCACGGCCGGCCTCGCCGGAGGCCGACAGGGCCGCTATCTGCTCAGCATCTCCATAGTAGAGATGTAGTCGAGGAGCTGCTGGGCAAGGTGTACTCCGAATCTTGGTCCATGACGACTGTGCCCCTGGCGGTAGCTGCCACGGGCGGAGCGTTGGACCGGGGCCGAGGCGGCGACCCAGCAGATCCTGACGAGCCTGCTTCGCACATGCCGCCAGCGCCACCTGGGCGGCGTCGCCGTCCTCACCTGCGCTCTTCAGGCAGCCTGCCCTCCCGGGGGTCGAACTCCTCCTGCCCAACACCGGCGGATCATCGCCGGCCCGCTGGGCACAGGCGGTGGCCTCTTGCTGCCGAACACGGGTCCCGGGATAATGGCGCCCGTGGCGGATGTAGGACGGCTGAATCGCGGGCTGCTCACCTCGCTCTGTGCTGCCTACGGAGATTTCCTTCGCCGGCAGCACTCCGGGGGGGCCGCAATGTCGACCTGGCCACGCGCCAACGCGAGGCGCAGTCCGGAGTTCGCCTGGATCGGGGCGCCCTCCGAGCCCCAAGAGCGGCTGATGACCACGCTCACTGACCTCCGCATCGGGCCTTCTCACCCCTGCCAGCAGGTGATCGGGAAGATGAGCGCAACCATCCAGCTCAACCCATACGAACGCGAGGCATTGTACGGATACCCCTTCGTCATCGGAAAGCTGAACGGCAAGGACATCCGCGCGCCCCTTCTTACCGTCCCTATAAGCATCAGACCGGAGGGACGTGGGTTCGAGCTTGCCCCCGAGGAAGAGACTCTCGAACTCAACCCTATGCCCTTCCTTGGCGACGACCCCAGCGACGCCCGGGATCTCACCATATCCCACCTCCACGCGGCCGTTCCCGGGCTTCCTTTAACTATGGCGAGCCTCCGAGCGTTCCTGGACGTGCTGCAGAGGGAGCTTCCCCAGGTCACCCTGTCGGGCACCGTCGACGGCCGTTTCGTCGAACCGCCGTCCGCCCCGGGAGGAAACGGACTCCGCGTTATCGACTGTGCAGGGGTCCTCGTCGCCCCTCGGGCCAGCTACTTCCTGGCCAGCGATCTCGACAGCATCAGCGAAGGAGCGGATCTCACCCCTGCGAACACACTGGTGCCGCTCCTCGCTGGTGCCGGCGCGGAGGCACAGATCGACATCACCCGTGAGCGGGAGGCGGCCGCGCAGGTCTACTACCCTTTCCCCTCAAACCGTGCACAGCGCCGGGCCGCGATACTTCTGGATGACCCTTCGACGAGGGTGCTGCGCGTCGACGGTCCACCGGGCACAGGGAAGTCGCTCACCGTGGCCAATCTGGTCTGCCATATCGTCGCCACTGGTCGGTCGGTGCTTGTCACGTCCACCAAGGACAAGGCCCTCTCCGTCGTTGACGATAAGCTCAAAGAACTTCAAAGCCCCCTCTTGCCGATGACTCTCCTGCATCGCAACAAACAGCCTATGCTTGAGCGCCTGGCGCTCATCACTAAGAGCCGGTCGAAGAGTGAGCTGGACCAAGTCCTCACAGCGGTCAGCAATGACTATGCGAGAGCTGAGCGCCTGTACCAGGCGACCGCCATCTCCTTCGCCCGCGCCATCGAGGCGGAGGAAAAGCGGCTCCTGGCCGATCGCGAAGCGCAAGGGGCGAGCGGGTTCGGACGGCTTGCAGCCGCGCTGCGCCGACGATCGGCCTGGGGGAGGGCCAAGCGGGTTGCGCCCCGTAACACTGCCGAGCTGAGCGACGCGGCCCGGGCAACACGTTCTGAGGTCTTCCGGTTGGCCCAAGACTATCTGCGGTCCAGTGCCGAGCATCGTACCGCCAGTGAGACCAGGCAGCAAAAGCAGAACCGGGAGGAGTTGGCCAAGACCGTTCGGCGCAACCAAAGCAGCTACAAAAACTACTCTCTCTTCGACCGCCTCAAGGAGGATCTCGAGAGGGCCCAGATGCTCCTCCAATCCCTACCCGCCTGGGTCATGTCTCCCGATGACGTTGCTCGGCTGTTCCCCTGCACTGAGGGTCTCTTCGACGTAGTTATCGTTGACGAAGCATCCCAGGTGGACCTGCCCAGCATCCTGCCTATCCTGCATCGGGGAAAAAAGCTGGTCATCTGTGGCGACTTGCAGCAGATGCAGCCGCAGCGCTTTGCCTTCGTCGCCAGTACGGTGGCCCGCGGCGTTTGGACCAAGCACCGCGTCTTTGAGCACGACCCGGATGGTCAATTTTACCCGACGCAGCAGTCCCTACTGGACCTCGCCGCCAGCCGCTCAGAGGAGTCCGTCTTCCTAGATGAGCACTTCCGCTGCCTGCCCTCAATCATCCAACCGAGCAACGCTCGCTTCTACCAAAACCGCCTCCGCATCATGACGGACGAGAGTCGTAAGAAATTTGGCCCCCCAGCCACGGCCGCGTTCACCCTGCACAGAGTTCCCGATGGTCGAGTTGTCGAGGACTCTGACTCCCAGGTCAATGAGCCTGAAGCCCGCGCCGTGTTGGCTCTTTTGAAGTTTATGCTCTCCTCACCGGAATACAAGGGCGCAACCATAGGAGTGATCGCGCTGTACGAGCAACAGATGCGCTACCTCCAGGACATGGTTGCCGACGAGGTTGAGGCAGAGCTCCGTTACGAGCACGATGTCGTCGTCGTCAATCCTGACGGATTCCAAGGGGATGAGCGGGACGTCATTCTCTACAGCCTGTCTTACGATGCGAGCGGGATGAGCCAGCAGCAGCTTTCCGCTCGGATGGTGGATCGGGCTCATGAGATGGGGATGCTAAACGTCATGTGGACGAGGCCCCGGCACGAGGTGCACATCTTCCACAGCGCTCCCATCACCGCCTTCACCTACGCAGGCGGCCGTCCCTCTCCCCTTAGCGAGTGGCTTCAGCACGCTGCGGATGTTCAGGCTCGGGGAAGGGTGTTCCACGGTGTAGGAAGGGTGGGCAAGGTCGATAGCGAGTTTGAGGCGGACGTGACTGAGGCTCTGGAGGGCAAAGGCTATGCCGTACAGAATCAGTATCCGGCCTGTGGCTTCTGGATCGATCTGGTGGTGTCCCGGCCCGAAATTGCCGCCGTTCGTCTTGCGGTCGAGTGCGACGGCGAAGCCTGGCACTCCGACGAGCATGGTGACCTGAAGTTGGAGGATCTGGAGAGGGAAGAGATCCTCGAGAGGGCTGGCTGGGAGATTCTCCGCATCCCATACTCACAGTGGCGGAAGGCGAGGGCGGAGCAACTTCGGCGTATCGATGCCTGGTTCTCGCTACATTCCGCTCCACTCTCTGGGGGACCGCCGACCTCCGCTCCCTGGCCAGCCGATCCGCTCCAGCGACGGTACAGCAAGCCGGTAGCGACGAAGAGCCTTACGCCAAACTCGGAAGGGCCCGACATGAATGCGCTGCAACGGGTGCCAAGGCCGGTGGAAGTAGTTGCAAAGGGCAAGCCAGCTGTGGTGACCGACAAGTATGAGTGGTCAGTGCTCACTGCCTGCTCCCAGCAAGGGAGCCATAGCGCTGAAGACATCCTTCGCCGTGCCGCCGCCCTCCAAGGAGCGAGCAGGCTGGGCTCTAGGATCCGAGAGTACACAACCGCGGCGGCCAGGCGGTTGCAGCGACGCGGCCTGCTCGCTGTTGAGGAAGGGGAGTGGTTCTTGACCCCGCCGGGCAGGCGAGCCAAATATTTCCCTAGCGCCTCCAGTCACGGCGCCTCGTCCCGACGACAGAAGTCACCGGCTCAGCGGAGGAGAACGCGCCGGCGGAGCTGGTAATACGGTGCCCCCTCTATTCCTACCCCGCAATCTGGCAGAGCCCCACGTGGGGACCGCCTACGTCACCGACCAGCGGGTGGTGTTCATGGGGAGCACGCAGACGCCGGAGTTCGCCTTCGAGACGCTCGTCGGATACGAGCGTCACTGTGAGAGCGCTTACATTCGGTTCAGCGCGGCCAACCGCCAGGGGCCCCGCTGCATCGGGTACGGGACCCAGGGCGACGCCTCGTGCCTCCAGCAGGACCTGGCTCACTCGACTTACGCCAGCCAGCGGGACGCCTCCGTGGCGCGCATCCAGCAGGAGCTTGTCTAGCAAATGGCGGAGCAGCCTCGAACCGTTGGCTAGTCTGATGCCTCACAGCCTGCTGTCCCTTCCATGACGACGGAGGGTGCTCAGATCTCGCTGACCGGCCACCTTCGAAGCAAGTCGGATCTCGTTCGGCGATGGTTCGACGCTTGCTTTCCCAATCGAGGCCCACTACGGCGTGACTGCCTGCAGGTCGGGCCCCCAGTCCTAATACCGGTGCCGCCTCACGAGGATTGGAATATGGTCGGAATGGCTCTCGACTACCGCATTCGATACTACTTCGCGATAACCGCTCCGGAGCAGTTTCTCGCCGCTCGGGGTGCTGCCGCACTCGGCAAGGAATGGCACGGTTTCGGGCGAATCACGGATGAACTGAGCCTTCCGGGGGACGAGTGCTGGAAGCGCGAGGAAGCGGAGCGTCTGGCGGTGATCTCTCGCCTCAAGGAGGATCTTTCGGCGGCCGACCTAACGTGCAAGAAGCTGCTTGGGTCAAAGAGCTATCCTTGGCACCGGAGCGCGTCGATGCTCTCAAAGTCAAGGAACCCTGCTTGGCAGCGGGCCTGGGAGAACCGCCTTCGACTTCTCCGCGAGTTGCGCGAGGCCTCCGATCGCCAGCATGAGAAGGACATCGACCGGGCTCTTTCTGAGCGCCTATGCAGCGATACCTGGGGTCAGTTCGCAGATGCGCTCCGTGAGGAGCCTCTGGGGACAAGGCCGGTGGGTAGGCGCTTGGCGCGAGCGGCAGAGGAGCGCCTCTGCCGCGCATGCTACGCACTCGCATGCTACGAAGCGGTCTTCCGCGCCCGCCCCTCGCCGTGGTGGCCGATCGTCATCGCAGGACGGTCGCGAAGCCTACAGCAGCTGCTGGAGATGGCGTCTGTCGAGGCTGTGGCTGACTTGGTGCAACTGTCTCAGGCGTTCTGGAAGACGCAACGAGCGCTCATCGCGAAGCCAGCCGTCCTGAACCCAACCTTCACCCTTAGCCCTTTTCTGGGCGGTGCGGATGCCGACCTCGTCGCGGATCACTGTCTGATCGACATCAAAGCCGGTCAACTCGGACGTCCGGGCACCACGGATTTTTACCAACTACTCGGATACGTGCTCGCAGATACGACAGATCGCTACGAAGTCGCCAGCGTGGGCATTTACTTCGCGCGCCAACCTGCCCTAGTGACCTGGCCGCTGGACCAATTCTGTGAAACGCTTGCGGGCCGCCCCGTCGACCTCGCTGCCACGCGACTCGAATTCGCTGAGCTGGTCGAAGGACTGCGCAGCCCAGGCTCCAGGGGTGCTCTCAAAGTCGCGAGGCGGGCCGAGCGACGCCAAGTCCGCACGGGTCGGACGGGCCGCCCGTCGTGAAGCTGCCGACGAGCCAAGCCCGACAGGGCGCAGCCTCTCGTCGGGCGAGCTCGGCGTGTTACCCTCCCCGGGCTGCCGCCGACCTCGCGCAGTCGAGCGCCCAGACGGAAAGGTCCCCGGCTGGGGACCCTCAACTGCTAAGCTGCCGCCACTGTGTGGCGCGGACGGAGCGTTTACGGTTGGCGCCACCCGCTCCGCAAGGGTAGGCGCAAGGCGGTCAGGGCCGCCTACCGCGGGCTGATGCCTCGGAAGCGGCATCGTCACAGGGTGGGGGTGGCGAGGAGTTCAGGCAGGCGCTCCACCAGCTCCCAGGACGTGAGTCCGGGCGGGTGCGCAGGGTGCCTCGTCGCTGCGATCGGACTAGGCCTGGCGCTCTGGGTAAGGGCTGTCGGTGGGAGTTCCGGCCTGGCCACTGGCCTGGTGCTTGGAGGAGTGGTCCTTGGCATCGTCGCGGGCATCTGGGTCGAAGTCCAGGGGGGCAGGAGTGGAAGTGGCTGACCTGAGCACGACCGGGACTGCAACCGTCCCGCCCGGAGTGGTGGACTTGGAGGTCGGATTGGCCCAGCGCGGGCTACCTCCCGCAACAGTCCTCCAAGCGCGTCACTAACGGTAGCCACATCTCCGGCTCAGCCTCCTCACTGCCGGGCTGGCTGCCCGAGGACCTGGCCCTGGTCCCCCTCGACTGACAAACGGGGTCCCCTCACCCCTCCCCAGCTTCCACCAATCACAGGGACTTCACGAGTCGTGCCAGCATGACTGCCGTTGCTGCGCTGCCCAACAGGACTGCGATTGTTGCTGGCCAATACCTCCGCATAGCTCTATGGAGCCAGATTCCGTCTTCACCCGCAGTGTAGGATGGGTGCAAGAGGTGAACGACCAGCCCAGCGATCATAGTGTCATGACCCCCGAGAAGTGAGCCAGGCTCAGTGAGAGACTTTCACGGTCCGAAAGGACCCAGGAGGAACTCACTTGAAGGGCAGGAAACACTCGCCGGAGCAGATCATTCGGAAGTTGCGGGAAGCGGACCAGCTGGCTGGGCAGGGCCAGGACGTGGCTGCGGTGGCCAAGGCCCTGGAGATCAGCGAGGCGACGCTGCACCGGTGGCGTAACCAGTACGGCGGGATGAAGGCCGAGGACG
>JAKAVU010000024.1 GCA_021817185.1 bacterium | reverse complement strand
CCGCCACCACCGGGGTTGTGACCAGGGGCGGGGGAGCCGCCTCCCGGAAAAGGAGTGTGGTCCCGGACCGTCCTGAGGCCCCATACCCGGCGCCACGGCGCCTCGTTACCACCTGGCGCCAGGTCTCACGCCGACAGGCGGCGGGTTCCCGGGGGCCTGGGATTAGGTGCGGCGGGTTGGGGAGGGGGGAGGCTACAGGGACAGATGGAGGCGAAGCGCCTCGTCCAGCTTCTCCATGATGGCGGGCGGCACGCTCCCGATCCGCGGCCCGAGGCGCTGCACCGCGACCGAGCGCACCTGCTCCGCCTGCGCCTTGGAGTCCTGGCGCAGGCCGGTGGCCCGGGCCGGCAGGAGCACCTGGAACGGGTGGACCATCTCAATGCTCGAGGTCACCGGCACAACCGTCACCACTCCCCGTCCCAGCTGCACGGCCGAGGCGTTGGCGCCGTCGTTGCTCACGACCACAGCCGGACGGCGCTTGTTGGCTTCCGCACCCCTTACCGGTTCCAGATCGACCAACCGGATGTCACCCCGGAGCATCGGCCTTGAGACCTTCGTCGGCGGTCACATCCCAGGCGGTCACATCCCAGGCGGCCGCCTCCCCGGAACGCTCCCATTCGAGGAAGGCGTCCTCATATGCCGGGCTAAGTTCTGCTCCGCGCAACAGTCGCACTGCCTTGTGCAGAACCGCCGACCGCGAGGGGAAGCTCTGCGACTGGGCGTACGAGTCCAGGAACTCGACGTCCTCCTCGGGCAGGCTGACGCTCACCTTCATACTCAAATACTACTAGAGGTAGCATCCTGGTAGCAGCTGGCTCCTCAGACCTTGGCGGTGCATCCGCCCACCCCTCTCGCCGCTACCTCCGATCTCGGAGGAGGCCGAACTGGCGACTTTCGATCCCTTTCGTTGTTCAAGGGTCCCGCCGCTCACCAGGCCAAGGCGCTAGGCACTACATCGGGCCCGCGGCCGGCCACGCCTCAAGGACCAGAGCGCTGAGCGCCTCCCCTTCGGCTCCACTCAGATGAGCGTATTTGCGGACTTGAATGGGGAACCGTTGCTACCGAGTGCCCATAAGTAACACCCGGTCGGGACGAGCGGTCCTTCTCGACCTGAGCTCTGCCAAGCTTGCCGTCGCCGGTTCGGGTCTTGCGCCACTCGTTCCGCTCGATCCAGGTCCAAGCTCGCCACCAGGTCGACCACTCGTTGGGTGGCCAGCGCCGCGGCGGAGCCCCTGGCCTGGCGCAGTCGGATGGTGGCCCGGCGTAGGTCCGCCACGTCTGTCACCAGGTCCGATCCCCCGGACTCGGCCAGCACCTGGTCCAACGCCGTGCCGAGGTGCTCCAGGTCCGCCCGCAACGGTCCGGGCATCCCGTCCATCACGTCACACCGGTCGGCCGACTCTAACATTGGACAAATCGTAGAGACGGGGCGGTGGGAGAGCAGTCTTTGCTCGCCTTCGGCCAGGGAACCGCTTGGGTAGCCCGGCGATGGTCCGGTCCAAAGGTCCTGGCCGCAGCACTTGGCGGTGAGTTCATCTCCTCCAGGATGTCCTTGCTCAGGACCCAATTGGACTCGGGAGCCCGCTCCTTCCAGGAGTTGGGTCGGGATGAGACGAGGTCGCCGCCCCAGCCTAGCGCGCAGCCGCGACAGTGCGGCGACCGCTGGAGCTGTGAACACCTGATCGTCCGTTCGTCTCCTCAGACCGGTTAGCGCGGCTAACCACGATCCCCGGCTGCCGTCCCAACCGGCGAACCGGTCGACCACGTCGGGCGTACCCAAGCTGATGAGGGCCGCCAAGTGGCCCGCTCCCCGATGTCGGCTACACCTTCACCACGGTCACGGACGGGTGGGCTCTTGAGATCTGGTCGTAGTCGGAGTCCTGGGTTACGACCGGGAGGCCATGCTCGACGGCGGTGGCGGCGATGAGAGAGTCGGTGAGCTTGACCATCTTGTGGACTCCGGCGGCCCTACAGTCTGCCACCAGGCGCGCCCAGCTGACCATGATCGCCTCGCTGACCGGCAGCGGGTCGGCGGTTCGAGCCAGCGCCAGGGTGGCCGCCCGGCGCTCTCTAACCGCTGAGTCCCCAGCGTTGAGGACGCCCAGCTGCAGCTCGCCGATCGTGACCACCGACACTGCCACCCGCTCCGGGAGAGGCCCCAGGGGCCGACCAGACTCTCGGGCTATGAAGACCGAGGTGTCCAGGAGACCCGCAGACCCCGCGCTCAAAGGTCTCCCAGGGTCTGGCCGACGATCTCATCCAGGTCGGCCTGCAGGCCAGGGTCCGCCGCCAGATGTACCAGTTGGCTTCTCAGCCGATTGCCAGCCAGCCATCGGTAGCGCTGGCCGTGGGGCACGATGTCGGCCACGGGATCGCCTCGGACCGTGAGCGTAACGCGCTCACCGCTGCGGACGGCCTCTATCACCTGGTTGGTGCGATTGCGCAGCTCACGCACTCCGACCTTCATAGTGCGACATGATAGCACCGAGCTGGACTGGGCCTGCGCCACGGGCATGCGCGGCTGTAGGTGGGAGGCTCGCAGCCGCTGCTGGGCGAGCGGGAGCCCGCCGGGGGACGACGGCTGCCGGCGCGAGCAGCGAGCGGCGCGAAAGCACTCCAAGATGCACACCGGCCGCTACCAATCAGGCCTCTGGCCCTTGCCGGTGGTGATCAGGCTCCTCAGGCTCTGGTTGACCAAAAAGCCCCAGGCGTCTGTACAGCTGTGGAAGCACTCGCGCTGGGGAGTCAGGCCCTCATGGGTGAAGCGAAGTTCGGTCTGGGCGCCCCTCCTGGTGATGTCGAAGACGATGTCGGTGTCCCGCCACTCGTCCTTCTGGGCGACGAAACTGAGCTCGCCATCCAGGACGTGCCAGACGACCCGTTGACCCGGGACGGACTCGCTGATCCGCTGCTTGGACCAATGGACGTCCTCGTACCGATAGGTGAACTCACTGCCCAGCTCCTCGGTGTCGCCTTCGAACTCTCCTGCCCACCATCCGCGGACATTGTTGATGGCGGAGAAGACCTCCTCCGGACTCTGGTCCACCGTAAATGAGGTGGTATAACTCTGGTCATCCATGATTCTCCCTCCTTGGGTCAGATTTACTGGGCAGTCAGGCCCCGCGGTGCCCGGAGCGACCGGGCCATCGAGGGTATAGACACCGGACGGTGCGGAAACTGGGCGGTCTGCTGCTTTGCATGTGCAAGCGTGGAGGCAGGCGAGCAGTCGGAGTGGTGCGGCAGCCAGCGTCGGGGGTGAGCTGAGGTGGCGGCCGAGCTGCTGACCAGAGCGCGCTTCGGGGACGGCGACGCTTTCCGAGACCTCACCGAGCCGCACCTTGGGGAGCTGCGGGCCCATTGCTACAGAATGCTGGGCTCCCTGCAGGACGCTGAGGACGTGCTCCAGGAGACCCTGTTGGCCGCCTGGCAGGGGTTGGATGGTTTTACCGGGCGGGCCTCGATCCGCACCTGGCTCTACCGCATCGCCACCAACCGGTGCCTCAACGCGCTGCGTTCTGCCAAGCGGCGCCCGGCTGCCCAATGGCAGATGCCCGAGATCGACCCGCCCCCGCCGACCTGGCTCGGGGAGGTCGTCTGGCTGGAGCCCTACCCGCAAGCGCTCTTCGAGGGCGTGATCGACCTCCAGCTCGGGCCGGAGGCTCGCTACGAACAGACCGAAGCCATCTCGCTGGCGTTCGTGACGGCGCTGCAGCGGCTGCCTGCGCGCCAGCGCGCCGCGCTCATCCTCTGCGATGTCCTTGGGTATCACGCCGGGGAGGTGGCCGACCTCCTCGACTCGACCATCGCGTCGGTCAACAGCGCCCTCAAGCGGGCGCGTGCCCGTCTGCACCTCCAGCTGCGTCCGGGAGACCGCGAGGTCGCGCCACCCGCGGGCTCGCCCGCCGAACAGGCGCTGGCGTCCCGGTTCGTCAGGGCATATCAGGCCGGCGATGTCGAGGGTCTCATCTCCCTGCTCACCACCGACGTCCTGGTATCCATGCCCCCAATCCCCCTCCAGTACCAGGGCCGCGAGGCCGCCGCCAGCTTCTTCGCCGCCATCTTTGCCGGGGACCGATGGAAGTATGAACTGGTCCCCACCGTGCGAGCCAATGGTCAGCTGGCGTTTGGCGCCTACCTTCACGGCGGCGCCAGGCCCGCCGTCAGCCTCCTCGTGCTCGAGCTCAGCGGGGGACAGGTCTCCGCTGTCACCGGCTTCGAGAGCAGCTGGCTGCCCCGCTTCGGCCTGCCGCTCGCGCTCCCTGCCTGACCGGGGATGAGCTCGGAAAGTGACGCCGACCTTAGTTCCCGGGCCATGGAGCGTGCCAAAGGGCCCCGGGGCTCGGCCAGCACCGGGGCCGAATCTCTCCTTGCTGGCGGGCGAGCTGTGGGCGAGGGCTAAGGCACCCTCCTTCTAATTCGAGTGCTCCCGCAGGTGGTCGGGCGGGTGAGAGCGGCCGACAGTGGCCGGCTCAGCCCCCGGCAGCACCGTCGCCCTTTCCTTGGCCGGCTCCGGGGATTGGGAGGGCGGCGGTCCCTGGGGAGGGGGGACCCGTGGGGGCCGTGACTATTCAGTGGAGCGTGTTGGAGACCGCCGCCCTCCGCCACCCACCCGCCAACCCCAATTGGCAGGGGCTGGCGAGGTCGGGGTCGGCAGGCCGCCTCGCCCACGAGCGAACGCCAACCCCACACCGCCAGAGGGCAGCCGCACCCGCGGCAGAGGACCCAACCGGTCCAGCGGGAACCTCGCGGCGACCTGCAACGCGGTCCTTGGTTACGCTCAGTGTGGAGGAACGGTCCCTGCCACCCTCCATGCCCCGGCCTTCCCGGGGGAAGAGCCGTAGAGGAAACTTCCTGCGATGCTAGCAGTGACAGCGCTGCCGTCAGTTCCAGGAGGCGATCGATGTCGACCCTAACCGTACGCAAGCTCGTCGACGACACCAAGGAGCGGCTTCCGATCAGAGCGGCGCAGCACGGACGCTCGATGGAGGCCGAGGCTCGTGAAATCCTGCGTGGGTCGCTGGCGTCGGCGCGGCCGCGTGGTGTCGGCAGTCGAATCCACCAGCGTCTGGTCGGTCTGGGCCTGGACGAGATCAGGTTCCCGCCCCGGACCGAGCTGACGCGCGCGGCTGATTTCGAAAAATGATCATCCTGGACACCAATGTCATCTCGGAACTGGCGCGCCAGACTGCCCGATGGTGCCCGTAGGTCCCGGCTCGCCGAGGGCATCCGAGCGATCATCAACGATGAGCTGGGGGGACAGGTGATCGCCTTTGACAGCACCGCGGCCTCGCACCACGCGGAGATCGTGGCCGGTCGCTCCTGCACCGGCCGTCCGATGGGCATCGCCGACGGTCAGATCGCTGCGACCGGCCGGGCCCGGGGCGCCGCGATGGCGACCCGCAATGTGCGCGACTTCGATGATGTCGGGACAGTGGTGGTCGATCCGCGGATCCCGCAGATCGCCTCCCCAAGCGAGCTGCCACCACCGGGGTTGTGACCAGGGGCCGGGGAGCCGCCTCCCGGAAGGGGAGTGTGGTCCAGGGTCGTCCTGAGGCCCCAGACCCGGAGCCACGTCGCCTCGTTACCACCTGGCGCCAGCTCTCACGCCGACAGGCGGCGGGTTTCCCAGGGGCCTGGGATCAGGAGGCCGGGTGCGGCGGCATTAGGTGGCTCGGGCTCGGCCCACCGCCTGGCGCGCTCCCTCGGTGCCCACCAAGCGGCGCCAACTCCGTGGCGGTGCTGTAGACCATCATGGCTGCCCACTCTCCGCGCTCTCGCTAACGAGCCCCCAAGGCCGCGGCAAGTTCTGACTGGATCTCGATCAACTTCTTGGCCGGGTCCAGTTCCGGCTCGAGCTTGGCCATCTGTATGTGCAACCTGGCCGGCACCCGGTCACGAGGATCGGCTTGGGGGCGCCCCCGCTTCTGGGCGGTCGCGGCAAGGTCTCGGGACTCGGCCCGGAAGATCTCTACTACCTCCCACACATCGGGTCCGCAGCTGAGGCCGGGCCGGCGTCCCAGAGCGCCGCCCCGGAACACATCCCGGGAATTGGTCCACCGCCAGTCCCTCCTAGACGTAGCGCTCGGCCAGGACAATCTTGGGCAGGTGAACGTGCTTGGCCTGCTCTTGGAGCTGTTCCAGGACGTTCGGCCGGGTACGGAATGTGAGGCTCTGTCCGACCTCGTATGACGGTGTAGCACCATCGGCCGTTGGCCGATGATCCTCCTGCTGCCCGGACCGGCGGGTCCGGTTCGTTCCCTCGTTCCGCGCTTGCTGACATCTTGCGCGAGATACCTACATCGGACGGTGGCCCGTGGTTTCAGCCGAGGCCGACGGGCGAGATCAGCGAGATTAGGGTGGTCGGTGCACGCTCGACCGGACCTAGCTTTCGCCGATTGCGATATTTGCGATTATTGCGATACCCTGCTAACCTGGCAGTGGAAGAGCCACCAGGCTTGCAGGAGGACTGGGAGATGACCACCGACACGACCGTCCGGCGCGACGTAATCTTTCCGCCCCAGGATCTCCAGTCCCTGGGTCAGCTGGCGCGTTTCGTGGAGACCCACGGCGAGCCAGCCCGTCTGGTCGGCCCCAACGGGGAGCGGGTGCTGCTGCCCCCCGAGGTCTACCAAGTGCTGGTTCAGGTGGTGGATGCCATGCGCGGCGGCAAGGCGATCAGTCTGGCACCGACTACCCAGCGACTCACCACCCAGCAGGCGGCCAACTTTCTCGGTATCAGCAGGCCTACCCTGGTGAAGCTTCTGGAAGCCGGCGAGATCCCCTTCGACCGACCCGGGCGGCATCGGCGCGTGGGCCTTCTGGACCTTCTGTCCTATCAGTCGAGCCGGCGCTCAGATCGCAAGGAGGCGCTCGGGCGGCTCACCACCGAGGCGAGCGAGCTCGGTTTGTACGAGAGGTCGGCCGAGGACTACGAGGCCGCCCTGCAAGAGGCCCGCCGTAAGTTGTCAGGCCGTGCCCGAACCTAACTTGAGCACCGCGCCATACGCGGCCCTTCTCGATGCTTGTGTTCTGGTCCCGATCTCGCTGGCCGATACTCTGCTGCGTATCGCCGAGTGCAACCTCTATCGCCCCCTGTGGTCGCAGCGGATCGTGGACGAGGCGGTGGCGGCCTTGCAGGTGGTGCACCCAGAAATACCTTCCGAGCAATTCCTGGACAGATTCGCTGCCATGGCGGCCGCCTTTGAGGACGCCCTGGTGGTGGGTTGGGAGCGGTTTGAGCCCGGCCTGGTCCTGCCCGATCCAGATGATCGGCATGTGCTCGCATCTGCGATCCGCGGCTCAGCCGGCATCATTGTCACCAACAACCGGGAAGATTTCCCGGCCACCGCGGTCGCGGAGTTTGACATCGAGGTGAGTGATGCGGACGCCTTCTTGCTGGATCAGTTGGACCTGGCGCCGCAGGTGGTTGTCAACGTGATCCAAGAGCAGGCTGGCGACACTCGCAATCCCGCCCTCTCGGTTGACGATCTGCTCAACCGTCTGCGGCGCGCCAGCGTGCCGATGTTTGTCGACGAGGTCCGCCGCCTGCTTTGATTGGTTGGGGCTACCTCGGGCCTGCCGTCCCCGCCGTCGAGCCAGGGCGGCAGGGCCGTTCAAAAGGTGGTTGACGCCGGGATGTCCTCGGCCCGCATGGCGTACCTCGGTCATGACCGAGGTGATTGCGGCCGCATCCTCGTCGGGCATGTGCCGGTCCCAGAGGAAGTCCCGGATCGGCTCGTTTCCGCTGGCCGTGCGGTAGAAGGGCCACTGCCTTCGGGCCTGACGGGAGTGTTGGCTGGAGGAGCTACTCGCCACTACTTGCGGCGTCGGTCAGGGCGACGGCCTCCAGGAACCGACCCAGTCGGCGCGCCTCCTCAAAGGAGGGGTCAGCCAGCAACTTGAGCTCGGCGAACAGGTCCTGTCGCACCGGGAACGGATACACGACCAATCTGGCAGCAGCGGCGGGCGGGTCAGGGGATGGCCCAGCGGCCTCTTCAGGACCAGTCTCTGTCTCTTCCATCCCGTTGCCCTTTGGCCGTGTCCGATCCCCGCGTGAGGTATTCCTGCGTCCCCGGGGTTCGTACGAGGCCGGGTTTTCAAGATAGCTGGCGTATGAGGGCAGGGCCGAGCGGAATCGGGACTCGTAGGTGCTGAGGCTGGTCGTGGTGCCGGCCGGCTCCCGACTTCTATCCCACCAGCGCCACCAAGAAAGTTGGGGCGGTGGCGGGTCTGGAACCGATCGCTTGCCTGGCCTCGACCAAGGCTGGCCTGGCCGCCCGGCTCAGCGCTCAGTCGCTGGGGCCGGCCTCATGGGCTTGCGTGCCGCCTGGGTAAACCGCCACCGTCTTGGTCGAGAAGGGCCCCTTTTCGACCATGAGCCGGGGACCGACCGGGTGCGGCAGCCCCGCAGGAAGCATGGGCGGGGCATCGACCGCGGCCATGGTCGGCGCCGTTGCTGATCCTGATTCGCCTGCTGGATCGGTTGCTATCTCGGTTCCCATAGCCCAAATGTACCTCTGCCGGCGGCCTACGCCAACCAGTTGGTGATGACCAGGGTGGTGGGCCACGTGATCGACCCTGAGTTCAGCGCGCAGGCTGGCGAACTGTGGAGGAGTGCAGCCGCTACGCCGTTCGACTTCGAGCGTGGCTGCCTCTGCTCCGGTGGGTGAGGGGCCCGCAGTCGGCCCATGCTCTCTTGCCCGTGGTGCCCTTGTCGCCGGCACGGCGCCGGTGATCTGGAGGGCGATCTCGCTGGAATGCGGGGATGGCCAGCAGCCCCGCACGCGCGATGGCGGCAAATGGGCAGCGTCAGGAGCATCTTCGGCGCCTGTCCCCGACTACTTGCGGCTGGCGCCGGTCAAGTCCATGCGAAGAGTTCGGCACCGGGCCGCGAACTGCCGCCCAGCGCGCACCCAGCACCCTCTGCCGGGACTGGCGGAGGTTCCCCTGGGGATGGCGAGCGGGCCGCTCCAGGGCGGTGAAGGGGTGTCACTTCCAAGGCTGGGCACGCCTGCTTGCGGTGGCTGGCTCTGATCTGCCTCAGGATCTCGGACGCGGGCAGGGGATGGTGTCGGCGCGCCCATGCGCCTGATCCAGATGTGATTGGCGCGCTGGTGAGTCGGCACCGACTTCCTGGACCCATGAGATCAGGGGCGGCACAATGGTCCTCGGCCCGAAGACGGCTGGCGCCGCCGGACGCGGTGGCACGGTGAGCCATTCGGTGTTGGTTGGCCGGACCGGGCGGAGAGAGGTGGTGTTTCCTGGGCTCGTGGAGGTGCAGCGTGACTGAGACAGGCGACCGCAGCGATTATGAGGGACGGGTGGAGGTGCATGATCGGGAGGTCCTGCGAGCGGCGCGGTCCGTGATCGAGAGGTGCTCCAACCCCGCCGCCATGCAGGCGGAGGTGGTCGCCGCTGTCCGGCGCAACGAGCTCTGGAGGGGGGAGCAGTGCCTGAACCTGCTGGCTCCCGAGGCACCGACGAGCTCTACGGTGAGAGCGCTGCTCGGCTCGGAGATTGGCACCCGGGCTGCTGAGGGGCATATCGGCCCGGTCAACCGCTGGTTCGCCGGGACTCGCCACATCGACGAGGTGGAGTCGCTTTGCATGGAATTGCTGAAGCGACTGTTCGACTGCGACTACGCCGAGCACCGCCTCTGCGCATCCATGATCGGCAACCTGGCGGTCTATACGGCCCTGGCCCGGCCTGGCGAGACGATCATGAGCCTGGCCCAGCCGGTTGGCGGCCACTCCAGCAACCGGTCGGATGGCCCGGCTGGGGTGCGCGGGCTGCGCATAGTCGACATCCCAGTCGACCCCGAGGATCTGTCGGTCGATCTGGAGTCCTTCGCCGAGGTCGCCCGTCGCGAACGCCCGGTCTTGGTCGCGCTGGGCGCTTCGATGACGCTCTTCCCATATCCGGTCTCTGAGATGGCGACAGTGGTGGGTGAGTGGGGTGGGAGGGTGTTTTTCGACGGCGCGCACCAGTTGGGGCTGATCGCCGGCGGCCAGTTCCAGGACCCTCTCAAGGAGGGAGCGGCGGTGGTGACGGGGTCGGGGGGGAAGACCTTCTGCGGGCCGCAGAGCGGGGTCATGGTGTGGAACGATGACCGGTTGACCGGGCCCCTGGCCGAGGCGGTGTTTCCGACCCTGGCGGCGACCCACCAGGTGAATCGAGTGGCGGCGCTGGCTGCGGCGGCCTGCGAGCTGCTGGCCTTCGGCCGGCCGCTGATGGCAGAGATCGTGGCTAACGCGAGGGCCTTGGCGGCGGCGCTGGAGGCGTGCGGAGTGCCCGTTCTCGGCGGACACCGAGGCTACACCGACACGCACCAGGTGATCGCCGACGTCTCTACCCTGGGCGGCGGGCTGGAGTCCGCTCAACTTCTGGCCCGGGCCAACGTGATCACCAACAAGAACCTGCTTCCCTGGGATCGCCGCGAGAACTGGGAACGTCCCTCGGGGCTGCGTATTGGAACCACCGAGGTAACCCGCTACGGGATGGGTCGTGCCGAGATGATGGAGATTGCCGATGTCATCGCTGCGGTCCTGGTGGAGCGGCGGGCCCCGGAGGGGCTGGCGGATCGGGCGCGGGCGCTGCGTGCCGCGTTTCCGCGCCTGCAGTACTGTTTCGACTGACGGCCAATTGACTGCCTTGCGACTCGAGCGGCAAAGCGGATCCCCGGTCGCTTCGGGTCCAGCCCGGGGATCTTCACGTCCTCCGCGATCCGCGGGGATGGCTCGGCGTGGCGGCTGCCAGATAGGTGGCCTGGGAGCGATGCTGGCGCGCTGAGCGTTGGCGCGTCGGCTATTGCTGTGTCGCCGAGCCGTCCCGGTAAATCCCGGCGAGGCCAGAGACCGGAGAGATCGTCCATCCGCAGCTGGGTCCAGCCTGGCACTGGTGATTGACGCAGGTGCAGAATCTCCACCATGGCTGGAGATTCGACCGATAGCCGGATCCGCGCAGCTGCCTTCGAGTTTCTTGGGCGGCTCACGCTCCGCTACGGCGAGGTTCTGCCCTCGACCGAGCTCAGTGCGGGCTTCTCTTATGAGGGCCGCCGCGTCCCGCTGATGGGCCCCCAGGGGATCTTCAAGCCGGCAGTGCTCGAACTCCCACTGAGTATCACCTCCGTACCTATGGTTGCCGGCAAGGCCAGGCCATATCAGGACGAACTCGGCGGAGACGGTCTGCTGCAATACAGATACCGGGGATCTGACCCCGACCATCGCGACAATCGCGGCCTCCGCGAGATTATGCGGCTCCAGCTGCCGCTCATCTACTTCCACGGCGTCGAACCTGGGCAGTACCTCCCCGAATGGCCGGTCTTCATTGTTGGGGATGACCCTCTAAGACTTACGTTCACCGTGGCGGTGGATGACCCCTTGGCCAGCGATGTTGACCCTGCCTACGAATTACCCGATGTGGCGCGGCGGGCGTACGTGACTCGCCTGGCCCGCCAGCGGCTTCATCAGGTCGCCTTCCGCCATCGAGTCCTTCGTGCCTATCGAGAGTCATGTGCGATGTGTCGTCTCCACCATGCGGACCTCTTGGATGCCGCCCACATCCTGCCTGACGGTCACCCCTCAGGTGAGCCGATCACAGCCAACGGGCTTGCCCTGTGCAAGCTCCATCACGCCGCCTTCGATCGCAACATCGTGGGGATCCGCCCGGACTCCGTCCTCGAGATTCGGCACGATGTCCTTGATGAGATCGACGGGCCCATGCTGCGACACGGGTTGCAGGACCTCCACGGCAGGTTGCTTATGGTGGTGCCGCGGGCCGAGGCAGACCGGCCCCGGGCCGAGTTCCTGCGCGAGCGCTATCAACTCTTCAAGGCGGCCAGCTGACCAGCCTGGATGGGGACTTGCTGGACGCCGCTGAGCCTGACTGCCCGGGTGTTGGTCCGGGCCTGGAGCAGCTGCTGACGGAGCTGGAGTGAGATTGCCCCGCGACTGGCTTCCTTGAGACTGACGGCCGAGCCGCCTCAGTCCGGAACCGCGCCGAGCTGGGAAAGACCGTCGGCTCGGGGCACCGCAATCCACCCTTCCCGCCGGGCGTGGACCATCTGGTCCGGCGGAATCGGATCGCACGGGCCCAACGCCGATGACCTGGCCACCAGGCTCGCGGTCAGGGCACCGGCACAGTTGTCGTCGCTGCTGAGCAGCGTCCACTGGTCCCCGGTCACAATCAGCCAGGGCGCCTTGAATCAAAGGGCAGTTAGGAACTCCTTGAGACGGTTCCTGTTCACTCGCGCCTTGTAGCTTCGGTGGGGGAGACCCCGTCTGCGCAGCACCAGCGCAGGGTATACCTCTACCACCACTCAGCTCGGGAGCGGAGCAGCCCGCCACAGGAGCCGGACGAAGGAGCACCGTGGTGGCCCGGCCGGGAGCCCGCTTTGGGGCCGCAACTGGGAGCTGGCTGGTATCCTTTTCCCATGAAGGCCACCATCGATGCCGTCGGCCGGGTCGTCGTCCCCAAGCCGCTGCGCGACAGCCTGGGACTGAGACCAGGGTCCAAGGTGGACATCTCCCGGTACGGGGAGGGGCTGACGCTGGTGCCTGTCTCACGCTCCGCCCGGCTGGTCGACGACGCTGGGGTCAGGGTCGTGACCGGGAAGACCAAGATTGACGACGAGACCGTTTTCGGGCTGATAGACCAAGGACGGCGGTGACCTCTGCCCTGGCAATCGACACCAGCGTGGCGGTGCCGCTGCTGGTGAGGACCCATGCCGCCCACCTGGAGGTGGTGCGCTGGTGGGACAAAAGGGCGGTTGCTCTGGCCGGACATGCGCTGGCGGAGACCTACGCGGTGCTGACCCGCCTGCCCGGTGACCTGCGGCTGAATCCCAGCGACGCGGCTGGGCTGCTGGCCGAGCGGTTCGCCCCCCCGCTTCTCATGGGCGATGAGACAGCCCGCCGGCTGCCACAGCTGCTGAGCCAGCTTGGGATCGCAGGAGGCGCCGTCTACGATGCGCTGGTCGCCCTGGCTGCGGCCGACAACGGGGTTCCTCTGGCCACCCGCGACGCTCGCGCCCTGGGCACCTACCAGAGGGTTGGCGTGCTCGTCGCCAGGGCCATGTAAGCCAGCGCGCGAGGGTGGGAGGGAGCGGGAGCTGCCCCACCCAGGGCGGCTTCCCGGCTCGCCCGCCGAACAGGCGCTGGCGGCCCGGTTCGTCAGCGCGTATCAGGCCGGCGATGCCGAGGGCCTCATCTCCCTCCTCACCACCGACGTCCTGGTACCCATGCCCCCAGTCCCCCTCCAGTACCAGGGCCGCGAGGCTGCCGCCAGCTTCTTCGCCGCCATCTTTGCTGGCGGCCGATGGGCGTATGAACTGGTCCCCACCATGCGAGCCAATGGTCAGCTGGCGTTTGGTGCCTACCTTCACGGCGGCGCCCGGCCAGCCGTCAGCCTCCTAGTGCTCGAGCTCAGTGGGGGACAGGTCTCCGCAGTCACCGGCTTCGAGAGCAGCTGGTTGCCCCGCTTCCGCCTGCCGCTGGCGCTCCCTGCCTGACCGGGGAACGAGGTCGGAAAGTGACGCCGACCTTAGTTCCCATGCCAAGGAGCGTGCCAAAGGGCCCCGGGGCTCGGCCACGACCGGGGCCGAATCTCTCCTTGCTGGCGGGCGAGCTGTGGGCGACGGCTAAGGCACCCTCCCTCTAATTCGAGTGCTCCCGCAGGTGGTCCGGCGGGTGAGAGCGGCCGACAGTGGCCGGCCCATCCCCTGGCAGCACTTTCGCCCTTTCCTTGGCGGGCTCCGGGGATTGGGAGGGCGGCGGTCCCTGGGGAGGGGGGATCCGTGGGGGGCGGTGACCATTCCGGGAGCGTGTTGGACACCGCCGCCCTCCGCTACCCGCCCTCAACGCCGGCGGCAGTGGGCCGGGGCCTAGGGCGCCCCGCACGAGCAGCTGGAGGCAGATGTGCCGGCCGATCTCCCGGGGCGGGCGGAGGTGGCCGGGCGGGGGCGCTCGGTGGCAGCCAACCGGCCCTGGCCGCTCCCACCTCGTGAGCGAGCCGCCGGAACCATCACACACCCGCCAACCCCAATAAGCAGGGGCCGGCGGGGTCGGCAGCCCTCCTCGACCACGAGCGAACTCCGACCCCACAAGGCCAGAGGGCAGCCGCACCCGCGGCAGAGGACCCAACCGGCCCAGCGGGAACCTCGGGGCGACCACGTGGGTCACGACCGTTCGGGGCGACCCGCAACGCAGGACTTGGTTCCGCTGAGCGTGGAGGAACGGTCCCTGCCACCCTCCATGCTGGATGGCATCGGTCTTGACCGGGGGCTGGACCTTGACACCACTGAGCAGCTCTTCACCGATGAGCATCGGCTCGTCGCCTGTGTCTCTGCCATCAGCTACCCGGTCTTCTTCCGAGGTCAGAACTACACCGGCCATAGGCCGCCGCTCATCAGGCACCCCCTGCTCCGATCTCTGGTCGTGGCCAGTCTTGGAGCCCAGCTCGGGATGGTGCGTGATGCCCTGGTCATCCCCCTGGGGAGGGCGGCCCAGGACGCCGTCGAACTCCTCGTCGACCTGAACCTCCTGGAGGAGGACCGCTGTCTGCTCGGATTCCCCCACCCCAGCCCTGCCTTTGGGGGCCGCTTGGCCCAGTACCGCAGGAACAGGCGTAGGCTTGCCTCGGAGGTCGCGACATGGTTTTCGTGAGCAGATCCTCAAAGCTCGAGGGACCGGCATGCCCAGCCATCTGAGCGGGGCACCCCGAGAGCTGGCCGTCGAGATAATGCGCTGCCCGGTTCTGGCCGCGTGTGTCGCAGACGGTGGAGAGGCACTCCCCTGTCACGAGGTTGCCGCCGGTCCGGGAGGGCCGCACCGCGTGCGCTGGATTCCCGAACCTTGGGTCGGCCACCTGACCGAGGCGCCGCTGCTCTTCGTGAGCTCCAACCCCGCCGGCGGCGACCCCATCACGGATCCCGAGGACCTAAGCGTCGACTCGCGAGATGATGCTCTCCTGGACTGGGCGGACGGCGCATTTGACCAGGGCCAGTTGCCCGGCGTCGCTGACGGGGCCCACCTGGTGGACCGCCAGGGCAAGCGCGGGGAGTGGGTCCACTACTGGGGCTGGGTTAAGACGTGCGCCAAGGAGATCCTGCCCCAGCCCGTGGTGCCCGGGCAGGGGTACGCCCTCAGCGAGGTGGTCCACTGTGGCAGCCGGAGTGAGAAAGGGGTATGGGCAGCACTGGAGCCCTGCACCTCCCGGTACCTGGAGCGGGTGCTGGCGGCCTCACCCGCGCAGGTGGTGGTCGCAGTCGGGGCCATAGCCCGCTTCGCGTTCCAGACCTATCTCCACCTGGAAGCACCCGACCACCTCCTGGGTCCCGTCGAGTTGGCGGGCAAAAAGCGCCTCCTGGTCGTGGTTCCCCATCCCAACAGCTTTGGCGGCAACGTCCCCATAAGCCGCCATCTCGAGCCGGAGCAGATGGAGAGGCTGCGCCAGGCGGTGGCGAAGTAAGCTCGTCCCCCCACTCGCCGTCCCCGATAAGTTGCGGCGGGTGGGGGGGTGGG
>JAKAVU010000202.1 GCA_021817185.1 bacterium | reverse complement strand
CTGGCGCTTCGGGGTGCCGACGGGTGGGCTGTCACTGTGGGTCGACTTGGGCGCGCCGGTGAGCTCCGCCTTGGCCCAAGCTGCCGAGGGTCACCGACTTCGCCTAGCTGCCGGGCCCCGCTTCGGGCCCAACGGGACCCTGGAGCGCTACCTACGCCTGCCCTACATCCTGGGCGAGGAAGACCTGGTCGAGGCGGTGCGCCGTCTGGAAGCTGCCAAGGCTGACCTGGATGCTGGATGGACACCCGGTGCGAAGATGATTCCGATAGCCTGAGGTCCCGGCATCACGGCCCACCGAGAACGGGGTATAGGTGTCCGGAACCGAATGGGCCGTTGCTGTGATGGCGACCACTTGGCGCTTGAGCGTCAGCGCCGTGGTGGCGACCATGGACGCGAGGCGCTCTCATTTCCCTTTGTGGACTTCACGCTGCCCGCCCCGCGTCGCTCGATGAGCGAGTGAGAGGGGTCAACGACCAAGGGGGCCGCGACGTTCAGCCCGAAGGAGGTAAAGAGCGCCGCCGCTCCCTTCTTGGTGACTTGCAAGGCCCGGCCAGTCGGGTCGTGACAAAGCCAGGCCTCCCGGACCATCATGGTCCGCAACTGCGACGGCAACGCCCCGGCCAGGTGGGGCCTCCGCTCCGTCAAATCCAGACAGGACCTGGCAAAGGCTCGGCGGCTCTGCTCCAGGGGCTCAGTCGCGATGCCGAGCTGAGCCAGCAGTTCTCGCCCGGTCGCGGTGAGCCGGTGGTCGTGCCCATCGATCGGTTCCAAAGCCCTCATCTCCAGCAACGCCTCGGCCAAAGCGACTCCAAGTCGGCCGGCTAGATGGTCGTAGCAGGTCCTGGCCTCGGCCAAGCCACTCGCGGTGCGGCTCTGGCGCAAGGAGCGCACCGGCACTGGAGGGGCTAGAAGAGCGAGCGACTCCAGCGCCGAGGCCACTTGGGGCCCGGAGAGCCGGTGATAGCGGTAACGCCCCTGCGCGATAACCTGGACAAGGCCCGCATCCACTAGCTTATGAAGGTGTCCGGTCGCCGTGGCGGGAGAGATGCCAGCAAGTCGGGCCAGTTCGCCTGCCGGCAGAGCACTTCCCCCCAACAGGGCATTCAACATGGTGCACCGAGCCGGATCCCCGATCAGGGCGGCGATCGAAGCGACGTCAACGTCGTAGACACTCGCGGTCGGCACCTTGAGATTCTCCCGCAACGATGATTTGGTCGCCAGCAAACAATTACGGCGGTAGCATCGACTGCATGATTGCTGACAAGATCCCGATGTCTACACCCACGATCACGGATGGCCGTGACCCGGCCGAACTGATCACAACCGCCATCGACGAGGTCCTGCGCCTGGCGGCCACGTGGTTGGCCTGGGACGGGCGCCCGGCCTACGGCGACGGCAACGTCTGGACCCCCGCCAAGGCCCTACGCCGGGTGGGTGACCACCTGCTCGACCATCTTGCTGAGGTTGACGCCACGCTGGCCGGGCTGCCTCCCATACCTGACACATGGCATGGCCGGACTGTGACCCTGGAGGCGGACTGGGCCCGTTTCACCGAAGTGGATCTCGACGAAGCGAACAGCCGGTTACGCCGACTTGGCCAGCTATGGCAGGCACGCTTGCTCAGCCTGGACGAGGCCATCCTGGATGCGAAAAGAGGCGAGGCCTGGACTATCCGTCAGATCGCGTGGCACCTCGCCAACATCATTGTCTACTACGCCCGTCAGGTTGGCGACCTGACTCACCACGCAGCGGCCAGCTCCGAGGACGCCGCCTTCGTGTTCAGCGAGTGGGATCGGAGGGCCCGAGCGGGAGACGTGGCGGGCCTGCTCTCCTTGTACAGCGCCGATGCGGTCTTGGAGAGTCCGCTCATCCCCAGGATTCTCGACCAAGCCAGTGGCATTCTGCGGGGCCACGATCAGATCCGCCCGTTCTTCGAATCAGGAACTCGCGGCCGCCCCGACGACCTCGTGCGCTGGCACCGCAGTGGTCACTACCACTTCGACGGGCGCACTCTCATCTGGGAGTACCCTCGCCAGACTCTGGATGGTGATCAGTTGGACCTGGTCGAGGTGATGGACCTCACGGGTCGCGAGATCGACCACCATCGCATCTACTGGGGCTGGGTAGGCACTGCTCTGCTCACCCGGGGGTAACACCAAGGCTGAGGGCCTCCGGCCATAGTCGGAAGTGGGGTCTGGCCTGACCCGCCACTTGGTCCAGCCACCCGGCGACGCAGTGCTGCCGTAAGGACAGGGTAGCTGCAAGGCGTGAGGCAGACGGCGCGATATCGGACGGGCGCACTGGACCGGTCTTGGGCCGGAGGCTCGCAGGCCAGCTCCATTGCTCTCAGATCCAGGCCAGATTGCGCTCATTCGACTCTGCTGCAGGCCTGCCGGTACACTCGGGGGGAAGTTCCGAATTCGCGTTGGAAGTGCTGGCGCCGGACCCTGGGCCGACCAAAAGGTCCCACTAGGCTCCCCCCACTGACAGTCGGACGCGACTCCACTGACAGTCGGATGCGATCTCACTGACATCTGGGCGCGACTTCCACTGCCATCTGGATGCGACTTGACAAGTGAGTTCTCGCCTTGACGTCCGCGGCCCCCACGGCTAACATACATAACGGCACCTTTATGAAAGAAGTCTTTAAGTGAGCAGAATCGCCGGGGACAGGTCCCGGCCCACCCGCCAGATCCTCCCCCTGGCCCTGACCCCCGTGGTGGAGAG
>JAKAVU010000023.1 GCA_021817185.1 bacterium | reverse complement strand
AGTCATCGTAACGGGGATGGGGGTTTGGGGGAAGGGGGCCGAAAGTGTGGATTCCGGGGAGAGTTGGTCGAGGCAGAGCTGTGAGATGGGGCTGAACAGGGCTCGGGGACGCTTTTGAGGACAAGCGGGGCCAAAACACGCCGCTGAGAAGGCCGTAGAGCCTCGCAAATCGCCGCTCATGATGTCCAGGACCCCGACCCTGTCTGCTGCGAGACGGGTCCCGTCCGCGGTGCTGACCACGTCCGCGTCTCCGACGTGAGCACTCGGCCCACCCTGGTCGTCTGGTTCGGGACCGGGCGGCAACGTTTGCACCGGTCAGGACCTTCCGCCTCGGCGGGTTATGCCGCGCACAGGGTGGCGCCGGCGGCATAGACGGCATCGGGGGTCTGGCCATCCAAGGATGAGTGCGCCCGATCTTGGTTGTACCAGAGGATGTAGGCGCGGATACCAGCCCTCAGCTCGAGGCCATCTGCCAGTGGGTGCAAGAAGACGTATTCGTATTTGAGCGATCTCCAGAACCTCTCGATGAACACGTTGTCGAGGGCCCGGCCCCTGCCATCCATGGAGATGGCGATGCCATGGGCCTTCAGCACGTCGACCCAGTCCGAGGCGGTGAAGTGGGAGCCCTGATCGGTGTTGAAGATCTCCGGGGTGCCGTAAGTCGCCAGGGCCTCGCGCAGGGCATCCAGACAGAAGGCGAGGTCCAGCGTGGGGGACATCCGCCAGGAGAGGATCTTCCGAGAGTACCAGTCCTGGATGGCGATCAAGTAGAAGAAACCCTTCTCGGAAGGTAGGTAGGTGATGTCCGTGGCCCACACCTCGTTCGGACGGGTGACGTCCCGATCCCGCAGCAGGTAGGGGTAGATGGGGTGCGAGGGGTGCTTGCGACTGGTGTGCGGGCCGGGTGCCATGGACTGCAGGTCCATCAGCTGCATGAGCCGCTGAACTCGGCTCCGGTGCACCGGGAACCCGGCCGCCCGGAGGGCCCGAGTCATCTGACGCGACCCCATGAAGGGGTACTCCATGTAGATCCGGTCGATGGCAGTCGTGAGAGGAAGCCTTCGCTGATGTGGGGAGCCCACAACCTACGCCTGATGATCAAGCGGAAGCGGGATGCCGCCCAGGCCGCCGCGGCCATGTTGCGCAAGCACCGCCTGCAACCGCGGCGAAGCTCCCAGGTGGCGCTGGTGACCGAGCCCAGCTCCGCGCTCCTGGGGCAGGGGGGCTCGGGGGAGGACTCGCGGGCTCCATAGGGCCGCCTCGGAGCTCTTCCACCGACTCGGATCCCGACTTCTTGGACCAAACGCGCCCCGAGACAGGCCCGATCGCCGCCGCGGGGCGTTTCCTTTGTCCCTTTGGGGCCTGATTCTCACCTCAAAAGCCCCCAAGGACAGCAAAACGCCCGGAGATTTCTCTCCGGGCGTCTGACTTGTGAAAGTCGCAAGCGTTTTGCGCCTTATCCGCAAGACCCTCCCATCAGGAACATCCCGAAGTGCTACCACAGTTCATGCACTTGTAGCAGGCCCCATTGCGGACCATGAGCGCTCCGCAGTCGGAACAGGACGGCGCGTCCTCCTGGTTGCGGAACGTCAGCTCGGCGGCGAGTTGCTTGGCGCTGACCTGGCGCGGTGCTGTGGCCGCCTCGGCTGACACGGTGAGACGCTCGGTCGGTGTGACCGCCGCCTCGTCGAGGGCGCTGACGGTCTCCTCGCGGCGGCTTATGATTCCCAGCGCGTCACGATCCTCGGCCGAGAGAAAGCGTGCTGCCAGCCAGCGGAAGATATAGTCCACGATCGACTTGGCGATCGGGATTTCGGGATTGGTCGTGTAGCCAGCCGGTTCAAAGCGGCTGTGGGCGAACTTCGCGCAGAACAGGCGCAGGGGCACTCCGTACTGCAACGCGACCGACACCGAGGTCGCGAAGGAGTCCATCATCCCACTGAGGGTGCTGCCCTCCTTGGCCATCTTGAGGAAGATCTCGCCGGGTTGGCCATCTTCGTACAGGCCCACCGTGAGGTACCCCTCGTGGCCCTGGATGTCGAACTTGTGCGTGATCGCGCTCCTCTCCGCCGGCAGACGTCGGCGGGCGGGCTTGGCCTCCGCCACCTCCTGGCCGCTGTAGGTCGCCTGCTTCTGGGACGTCGACAGCGGCTGGCTGCGCTTGCTGCCGTCGCGGTAGATCGCGACCGCCTTCAACCCGAGCTTCCAGGCGTCCACGTAAGCCTGTTCGACGTCGTCTGGGGTGGCGTCGTGCGGAAGGTTGACGGTCTTGCTGATGGCTCCGGAGATGAACGGTTGCACCGCCGCCATCATGCGGATGTGGCCCTGCCAGCTGATCGACCGCTGCCCGTTGGCGGGCGGGAAGGCGCAGTCGAAGACCGCGAGGTCCTCCTCCCGGAGGTGGGGAGCCCCCTCGATGGTGTCGTGCTCATTGATGTAGGCGACGATGTCCGAGACCGCCTCCTCCCCGTAGCCCAGGCGTCGCAGGGCGGCAGGAACAGTGCCGTTCACCATCTTGAGCAGGCCCCCTCCCACCAGCTTCTTGTACTTCACCAAGGCGATGTCGGGCTCGACGCCGGTGGTGTCGCAGTCCATCATGAAGGAGATCGTGCCGGTGGGGGCGAGCACCGTCACCTGGGAGTTGCGGTATCCGTGCACTGCGCCCAGCTCATGGGCGTCATCCCAGGCCTTGCGGGCTGCCGACAGCAGCCCCGCGGGCACGTGGTCCGGTGCAATCTTGTAGGCGGCGGCCCGATGCTTGTCCATGACGCGGAGCATCGGCTGGCGGTTCACGTCATAGCCCTCGAAGGGCCCGACCTCCTTGGCGATCCGGGCCGACTGCGCGTAGGCCTCGCCGCTCATCAGAGCCGTCAAGGCGCCCGCGTAGTCCCGGGCCTGCGGACTGTCGTACGGCAACCCCAGCGCCATCAGCACCGCCCCCAGGTTGGCGTAGCCGAGCCCCAGCGGACGGAACTTGTGGCTGTTGACGGTGATCTTCTCGGTCGGGTAGGTCGCGTAGCCCACCAGGATCTCCATCGCCGTCAGCATCACCTGGACCGTGTGGCGGTAGCCCTCGATGTCGAAGGTGTCGTCGTCGTTCAGAAACTTGAGCAGGTTGATGCTGGAGAGATTGCAGGCGGTATCGTCCAGGTAGAGAAACTCCGAGCAGGGGTTGCTGGCGTTGATGCGCCCGGAGTTGGGGGAGGTGTGCCACTCGTTGATGGTGGTGTCGAACTGCAGACCCGGATCGCCGCAGGCCCAGGCCGCCTCGGTGATCTGCTTCATCAGGTCGCGGGCCCGGTAGGTGCCGATCACCCGGCTCCGATCAGTCACCGCGTAGGTGCGCCACTCCTTGTCCTCCAGCACCGCCCGCATGAATTCATCGGAGACCCGCACCGAGTTGTTGGAATTCTGGAAGAAGACCGACGAGTAGGCCTCGCCGGTGAAGGACCCGTCGTAGCCGGCCTCGATCAGGGCCCACGCCTTGCGCTCCTCGCGGACCTTGCAGTTGATGAAGTCGACGATGTCGGGATGGTCGGCGTTGAGGATCACCATCTTGGCCGCACGCCGCGTGGTCCCGCCGGACTTGATGACCCCGGCGAACGCGTCGAAGCCCTTCATGAAGGACACCGGTCCGCTGGCGGTGCCACCCGAGGCCAGGTGCTCGACGGAGGAGCGGATCGTGGAGAGGTTGGTGCCGGTCCCCGAGCCGTACTTGAAGAGCATCCCCTCGGTCTTCGCCAGGGAGAGGATCGCCTCCATGGTGTCCTCCACGGAGTTGATGAAGCAGGCACTGACCTGAGGGTTGGGCTCCGCCCCCAGGTTGAACCAGACCGGGCTGTTGAAGGCGGCGATCTGGTTCACCAGGATTGCGCAAAGCTCGGCGTGGAAGATCTCGAGATCCTCGTCGGAGGCGAAGTATTGACCCTGGCGGCCCCAGTCGCGAATGGTGTCGGCAACTCGGGAGATCAGCTGGCGAACGCTGCTCTCCCGTTGACCGCCGCCCTGCAGGCCCCTGAAGTACTTGGAGACGACCACGTTGGTGGCGAGCTGGGACCAGCTCGCCGGTACCTCGCAGTCCTCCTGGGTGAAGACCACCTCGCCCTTCTCATTGGAGATGGCGGCGGTCCGCCGCTCCCAGGCGATGGCGTCAAACGGATGGACACCGGGCTGGGTGAAGTGGCGCTCCACGCGCAGGCCTCGGGCCGAGGCCGTGGGATTCGCGGCCCCTGCGGTCGGCCGGTCGGAGGAGCCGTCTGGCGTGGCGGCAGCTACAGGGTCTGGGTCGTTGGCGGGTCGGTCCACAAATTTCCTCCTTGCAGGACGCGCGGTGGTTGACTAGAGGGCTCTAGGTGGCTTCCGAACCATATGTGGTGGGTGTCACAGGGCCTAGGCGCAATATCTTGGGCCCTCAGCGTCAAATAGTCAAGAGCATGCCGCTCGCACGTCCAGCCCTCCCTAGAATCGTATCTATAAGCAGCGAGAGCTGCGAAGTGAGACGCCGTCGGCGTTCGCCCCGCCATTCAGGGAGACACCTTGCCGAGTAAGACCATGGAGGTGACTCTGCCTCAGATGGGAGAGTCGGTGACCGAGGGGGTGGTGGGAGCCTGGCGCAAGCAGCCCGGTGATCAGGTGGCGGCCGGCGAGACCCTGGTCGAGATCCAGACCGACAAGATCGATGCCGAGGTGCCCGCCCCGGCCGATGGCGTCCTGGTCCGGATCGTGGCCCCCGAGGGGGAGGTCGTCGCGGTTGGCGCGACCCTGGCGGAGCTCGCGCCGGGGGAGGCGGCGGCCGGCCGGGCGCCTGAGTCCGGCAACGGGGACGCTCTCGGCACCTCGTCGACGACCCCTGCCGCGGAGCCGGCAGCTCCGGTGCCCGTGCCGCTGCCGGCGCTCGGCGAGTCGGTGACGGAGGGCGTCGTCGGCACGTGGCACAAGAAGCCGGGAGATGAGATCGCGGCCGGCGAGACCCTGGTTGAGATCCAGACCGACAAGGTGGACGCGGAGGTGCCGGCACCGATCGGGGGGACCGTGCTCGAGGTGCTGGTCCCGGAGGGTGAGACCGTCTCCGTGGGCACGGTGATGGCCACGATTCAGCCCGGGACACCGGCGGGCGACCGGCCGGCATCGGTGCCCGTGCCTCCCGAGCCCAAGCTCAGCGGCGAGGCCACCGCCTCGGTTCTGGAGACGGATGCGAGTCCACTGGCGAGAAGGCGCGCAGTCCAGGACGGGGTCGACCTGAGCCGGGTTGAGGGCACCGGTCCTGGAGGAATGGTGCGCCGCGACGATGTGGTCCGGTCCGAGGCGGCCCCTGCGGGGGGTGCCACGGTGGTGCCGATCAAGGGAACCTCGGCCAAGCTGGTGGAGGCGATGGAGGAGAGCCTCACCATTCCCACCGCCACCAGCTTCCGCACCATCGAGGTGCCGGTCCTGGAGGCCCGCCGCAGCCAGTTGAACGCCGCGTTGCAGCGGGCGGGGCGGTCTGATCTCAAGGTCTCCTTCACCCACCTGGTCGCCTACGCCCTGGTCAGGGCGGCTCGGGAGATGCCTGCCTTTGCGGCCGGCTTCGCCCGCCGGGACGGTCAGCCCCAGAAGGTGATTCGTGACGGCGTCAACCTGGGGTTGGCGGTGGACGTCGAGCGTTCTGACGGCTCCCGCTTCCTGCTGGTTCCGGTGATCAAGGGTGCGCACCGGCTCGACTTCGCGGGGTTCCGCGCCGCCTACGAGGAGCAGGTCCGCAGGACCCGCACCGGAGGGCTGTCCGTGGACGACCTCGCGGACGCCACCATCACCCTCACCAACCCCGGCGGGGTCGGCACCGTCGGGTCCGTGCCGCGGCTCATGGCCGGACAGTCCGCGATCATCGCGGTCGGCGCGATCGGCATCCCCGCGGGCTTCTCGGGGCTCTCGACGGAGGCCAGGGCGGCTCTGGGGATCCGCCCCATCATGACCCTCACCAGCACCTACGACCATCGGCTGGTGCAGGGGTTGGAGTCCGGGATGCTCCTGCGTCAGATGGAGGTCCTGCTCGCGGGAGGGCAGGGCTTCTACGAGGATGTCTTCAGGAGCCTGCAGCTTGACCTGCCCGCGCTCCCGGAGGTCGCGAGTGCGCCGCCACTGACCGTCAGCGCCGGCTCCGCCCTGGCGACCCCCAACCAGCAGCTGATGCGGGCGGTGGCGGCCGGGATGTCGCTGGTCAAGGCGTATCGGACTCACGGCCACCTGGCCGCCCATCTCGACCCTTTGGGTTCGGAGCCGCCCGGAGATCCCTCCCTCGAGCCCGCCACCGTGGGGCTCGACCACACCCTCATGACCCAGGTGCCGGCGGAGATGCTCCGGGTTGCCGTGCCGGGGGCCACCCTGGCAGACGCCCTGCCCCGGATGCGGCAGACCTACTGCGGCACCATCGCCTATGAGATCGAGCACATCAGCAGCCACGAGCAGCGGACCTGGCTGCGCAGCCAGATCGAGTCCGGCGCCCATCTGGTCCCGCTCAGTCAGGAGGAGCAGCGTCAGCTCCTGCAGCGGCTGGCGCAGGTCGACGCGTTCGAGCGCTTCCTGCGCAAGACCTATCTCGGCCAGCACACATTCTCGATCGAGGGGCTGGACGCGCTGGTCCCGATGCTCGAGGAGCTGATCGACCTCTTCAGCCGGGACGGCACCCGGGAGGTGGTGCTGGGGATGGCCCATCGCGGCCGCCTCAATGTGACGGCGCGGATCGTGGGCCGCTCCCTTGAGGACATCATCGCGGAGTTCGAGTCAGGCGCGTACCTGGGGGGCGCGTCGACCGGGGACGTCAAGTACCACTACGGGGCCGAGGGCGTCGCCCGGACCCGTGAGAACCGTGAGGTGAAGGTGGTGCTCACCCACAATCCCAGCCACCTTGAGGTGGTGAACGCGGTGGTCGAGGGCCGCACCCGGGCTCGCCAGACCGCGGCCGGCGCGATACAGCAGGACACCCGCTGGGCCATTCCGGTGCTCATCCACGGGGATGCCGCCTTCACCGGACAGGGCGTGGTGACCGAGACCCTCAACCTCCAGAGCCTGGAGGGTTACCGGGTCGGCGGCACCGTGCACATCATCGCCAACAATCAGATCGGTTTCACGACCGAACCCGGCGAGGGGCGCTCGACGAGGTATGCCAGCGACGTCGCCAAGGGCTACGACATACCCATCATCCATGTGAACGGGGACGACGTGGAGGCGTGCCTGCAGGCCGTCCGGCTGGCGGTCAGCTACCGGGCGACCTTCGAACGAGATGTGCTCATCGACCTGATCGGATACCGCCGGCTGGGGCACAACGAGGGCGACGAGCCCGCCTACACGCAGCCTGTGATGATGGCCAAGATCCGCCGCCATCCGACCCCCGTGCAGGTCTATGGAGCCCGCCTGGTCGAGCGCGGGGTGGTCAGCGAGGCCGATCTTGAGCGTGCCCAGCAGGTCGCCTACCAGGAGATGGTCGATGCCCACGCCCGCGCGCTCGCCGACGGCAAGGAGCTGGCGGCGGCCGCCCAGCCGGCCGGGACCATGACGGAGCCGTCGGGGCTCCCCGTGGTGGAGACCTCCGTCTCCGTGGACCGCCTGAGGGCGCTGGACCTCGAGCTGGCGGCGACCCCTGAGTCCTTCAAGCTGAACCCCAAGCTCACCCGTTTCTTCGCGCAACGCCCGCAGGCGTTCGGCCCGGACGGCAGGTTGCTGTGGGCCCAGAGCGAAGCGCTGGCGTTCGCCAGCCTGATCGAGGACGGGGTCGCGATCCGTCTCACCGGGCAGGACACCGCTCGGGGCACCTTCAGCCAGCGCCACCTGGTGCTCCACGATGTGGAGACGGGCGCCAGCTGGGCCCCCATCCAGCACCTTGCCGGGGCCAGGGCCGCTTTCGAGGTGCACAACAGCCCCCTCTCCGAGGTGGCGGCGATGGGCTTCGAGTATGGCTACGGAGTGACCAAGCCCGACGCCCTGGTGATCTGGGAGGCCCAGTACGGGGACTTCTTCAACAACGCCCAGGTGATCATCGACCAGTTCGTGGCGGCGGGTCAGGCCAAGTGGGACCAGGAGTCGCGCCTCACCCTGCTGCTCCCGCACGGCTACGAGGGCAGCGGCCCGGAGCACTCCAGCGCCCGGGTCGAGCGCTTCCTCGAGCTCTGCGCCGAGGGCAACATGCGGGTGGCCAATCCCTCGACCGCCGCCCAGTACTTCCATCTGCTGCGGCTGCAGGCGCTGGCGGATGAGCGGCGGCCGCTGGTGGTGCTGACCCCCAAGAGTGGGCTGCGGCTGCCCGCAGCGATGTCGAGCCCGGCCGAGCTCGCCGAGGGATCGTTCCAGGCGGTCCTGGATGATCCGCGCAGACCCGGCCCCGAATCGGTGCGCAGACTGCTGCTGGCCAGCGGCAAGGTGGCGCACGAGCTGATCGCGCGCCGGGACAAGGAGCAGCGCGCGGAGGTCGCGGTGGTGCGGCTGGAACTTCTGTACCCGTTCGCGGCCGCGGCCGTCGCCGAGATCCTGGCGCGCTACGCCGGGGTGGAACAGGTCTTCTGGGTCCAGGAGGAGCCGCGCAACATGGGCGCCTACAGCTACCTGGTGCCCCGGCTGCAACCGCTGCTGCGGCCGGGCCTTGCGCTCCACTACGTGGGCCGGCGCGCGCAGGCATCGCCCTCCGAGGGATCCATGAGCGCGCACCAGCAGGAGCAGGAGCGACTGATCAGGGAGGCGGTCATGGGCGGAGCGACCACCGATCCCGCGGTGCCGGAGTGACCGCGCCCAAGGTGGCCGTGCTGGGGGGAGGCCCGGCAGGGGATGTCGCTGCGCTGCGCGCCGCCCAGCTTGGGGCGGAGGTGGTGCTGGTCGAGCGGCGCGACCTTGGGGGGACCTGCCTCAACCGCGGCTGCGTGCCCAGCAAGGCGCTGCTCGCGATCTCGGCTCTGGCCAGCAAGATCCAGCGCGCCGATGAGTTCGGTCTGGTGGTCAACGGACTCTCCTTCGACTTCCCCAAGATGCAGCAGCGGAAGGACGACATCGTGCTCAAGATGCGGCGCGGGGTCGAGCTGGCCTGTGAGCGCCACCAGGTCAAGGTGGTCCGGGAGCAGGGCCATCTGGAGGACGGTGCGGTTGTGGCCGGGGGGGTGAGCTATCCCTACGACCACCTGGTGGTATGTGTGGGGACCGAGCCTTCCGGGCTGCCGGGGATCGACATGGAACATCCCCGGGTGATCACCTCGGACGGGGTCTGGACGCTGAGCGAGATTCCCCAGCGCCTCCTGATCATCGGGGGTGGCGTCATCGGCTGCGAATTCGCCAGCCTCTTCGGCCCGCTGGGCTCGCAGGTCACGATGGTGGAGATGCTCCCCCAGCTCCTGGCGGGGGTGGACCGGCGCACCGCCCAGCAGTTCCAGAAGCTGGTCGAGGGCCACGGCGTCAAGGTCCACCTGGAGACCAAGGTCGAGGAGCTGGCATACCGCGCCGACGGGGTGGAGGCGACGCTCACGGGAGGTGAGAAGGTGGACGCCGACCTGCTGCTGGTGGCGGTGGGCAGAACACCCCAGACTGCCGACATCGGGCTGGTGGAGGCGGGCCTTGAGCTCAACTCCCGTGGTCACGTGGAGGTCGACGAGTACCTGCGCACCGCCAACCCGAAGATCTGGGCGGCGGGGGACTGCATCGGGGGGCTGCAGCTCGCCCACCTGGCCAGCGCGGAGGCCGCCCGGGCGGTGGAGAACGCGCTCGAGCCGGCGCGGATGCGACCGATGGATCGGACGGTCGTGCCCAACTGCATCTTCACCAGTCCCGAGATAGCCACGGTGGGACTTCACGCGGACCTCGCGCGTCAGGCCGGGCACGAGGTGCGCCTCGGCCAGGCCCGGTTCGTAGGCGAGGCCAAGGCGCTGGCGGAGGGCGAGCCGGAGGGCTACGTCCAGCTGGTGGCCGACGCCGGGGATGACCGGTTGCTGGGCGCCACCATCATGGGGCCGCATGCCGTCGAGCTGATCCACGAGGTGGGCGTCGCGATCAGCGACGGCTTCACCATGGCGGAGCTGGGAGATGTCATCCACGCCCATCCCACAGTGAGCGAGGTGGTGATGGACGCCGCGCAGCAGGGGCACGGCGCCGCTCCCTATCTGAGCTAGGACGCACCCGTGCGGCTGCCCCACCGGACCCATGCCCAGTGGGGGAGGTGGCGGCGAGCCCTCGCAGCTCCGGATTCATCGGTTGCCGCCAGGGGAGGGGGATGGACAGCTCGAGCGATCGGCGCGATGGGCGGGACGGCTATGGCAAAGGGGCCGGGCCGGCGGGATCCAGGGTGGGCGGCCATGAGGGTCAGCAAACTCGAGATCTCGACCGGAAGCTGTTCGGGTATCTGGGGCTCGAGGTCTCGACGGACGCTCTCATGGAGCAGCTGCGCGGGCCGGTGGACCACCTGTGATCACGGCGGTCGACTCCAACATCCTCATCGACGTGCTGAGCCCTGACAGGGTCCGGGGGACCGCCTCCTGGGAGGCCCTGGGAGCGAGTCGGCGGCGCGGCTCCCTGGTCGCCTGCGACGTCGTGTACTCCGAGGTCGCCGGGCTCTTCGCGAACCAGGAGGAGGCCCGACATGTCCTGGCCGAGCTGGGAATCCACTACCTGCCGACCTCGGAGGAGGCGGCGCTGCGGGCCTCGAGGATCCAGCGGGAGTACCAGAGGCGGGGGGGCGACCGGCGCCGCCTCGCCCCCGACTTTCTGGTCGGTGCCCACGCGCTGGACGTGGCCGACCGGCTGCTGACCCGGGATCGCGGATTCTACCGGGCCTACTTCCGGGATCTGGTGGTGGTCGAGCCCTCCAGATCGCGAGCGGAGGTCGACCGGTCCCTCCGCGCGGGCCCCGCTCTCATTCCACCGCGAGGCAGGTGATGGTGCGGGCGACCCCGCTGAAGCTCTGGATGCGGTCCACAATGAGGGTCCCGATCCCCTTGACGTCATCCGCCTGAACCTGGGCGATCGCGTCGTACTCGCCGGTGATGGCATCGACCTGAACCACCCCGGGCTCGTTGCGCAGCCGCTGCACCACATCCATGGCCTTGCCCGGTTCCAGTGTCATCAGGATGTACGCCCGCACCATGACCTCCCTCCTCTGCCTTTCAACTGGCCCCGCCGGGCCCTCCAGGTGACCATATCCGATCCTTGCCGCTCAGGGAAGATCTCGCGGCGAGAGCCACCTGCGGGGGCGGCCCAACTGATCGAGGTGGACCGCTCCTCCAGTTGCCTGCGGCCGGCCGAAGTCCTCGCCAGCCTCCTTGGCCGGCTGAGGACCTCCGGGGGGGAAGCTGTGGGCGTCCCGGTCCGTGGTGGTAGTTGCATGATTACCGGGGAGCCCGGCTTCACCAGCAGGCGAGGGAGGCAAGAGTTTGCGAGCAGTTCTCAAGGGGCGATCGGGTCCCGGGGCGGTATTGGGAGAGGTGGCCGATCCCCGCCCGGGTCCGGGCGAGGTGCTGCTCAAGCCGGTCGCGACCGGGATCTGCGGCACCGATCTGCACATCCTGGACTGGAACCCCTGGGCGGCGGCTCGGGTCAGGCCGCCGCGGGTGATGGGCCACGAGATGGCGGGGCTGGTGCTGCGGCTCGGTGAGGGGGTGGAGCGGCCGCTGATCGGAGAGATGGTCGGCGTCGAGACCCATGTGGTCTGTCTCACCTGTGCCCAGTGTCTGCGAGGCGATTACCACGTCTGTCAGAACACCAGGATCCTGGGGGTCGACATCGATGGCGCGTTTGCCGAACTGGTGGTGGTTCCCGCGCGCAACTGCCGCCCCGCCCCGGCCGGGCTCGACCCTGCCGTGATCGCCTTCCAGGAGCCCATGGGCAACGCCGTCCACGCGGCCTCCCAGGGGCCCCTGCGGGACCGCGTGGTCGTCGTCACTGGGTGCGGCCCGATAGGGCTGGCGGCTGTGGGGATCGCCAAGGCCGAGGGCGCGGCCAGGGTCGTCGCCGTCGACCGGGTCCCAGCCCGGTTGGCGATCGCCGAAGCGATGGGGGCGGACGAGGTGATCGACACCACTTCCAGCGGCGATTTGGGAAGCGCGCTGCGCCGGGCCTGCCGCGGCACCGCGGATGTCGTGCTGGAGATGTCCGGCCACCCCGCGCTGATCGAGAGCTCCCTGCTGGCCCTGACCCCGGGGGGATGGGTGAGCCTGCTCGGCCTCGGGGATGGGACGGTCCCCCTCGACCTCTCCACCCTGGTGGTGATGCGAGGCGCCACCCTGTTCGGGGTGACCGGGCGGCGCCAGTTCCAGACCTGGGACCAGACCGCCGCGTATCTGGCCTCGGGAGCGGTTGACGTCAGCCCCATCCTGACCGACAGATTCTCGATCCTGGAGTTTGCCGCGGCCGCCGAGCTGGCGCGGGCCGGGGCCGTGGGCAAGGTGGTTCTCTATCCTCCGGAGGGCGAATGGGCATGACTGATCTGGACACGAGTTTGCGCACGGACCTTGACCGGCTGCGTGAGGAGGGGCGTTACCGGCCCCTGGTGGTGCTGGAGAGCCCTCAGGACGCCGAGGTGGTGATCGACGGACGCCGCCTGATCAACCTGTCCTCCAACAACTACCTGGGGCTGAACACCCACCCCCGCCTCAAGGAGGCGGCCATCGAGGCGGTCCGGACCTGGGGGGCGGGCTCGGGCGCGGTGCGGACCATCGCCGGCACCCAGTCCATTCACGAGGAGCTCGAGGCGCGCCTGGCGGCCTTCAAGGGAACCCCGGCGGCGCTCACCCTCCAGAGCGGCTACACCGCCAACCTGGCGGTTCTGGGAGGAGTCCTGGGGGAGACCGACGCGGTGGTCAGCGACGCCCTGAACCACGCCAGCATCATCGACGGCATTCGGCTCACCAAGGCGAGCCGCTACCTCTTCCCGCACCGTGATCTGGACGGGCTGCAGCAGCGTCTCGAGGAGGCGCGGCGGGACGGCCGGCGGAGGGTGCTGGTGGTGACCGACGGAGTGTTCAGCATGGACGGTGACATCGCGCCGCTGCCCGCGATCGTGGAGCGCGCCGAGGCCTTCGGGGCCGCCGTCATGGTCGACGACGCCCATGCCTCCGGGGTCCTGGGCCGCAACGGCCGCGGCTCGGTCGACCACTTCGGCCTGGAGGGTCGGGTGGCGATCCAGGTGGGCACGCTCAGCAAAGCGGTCGGGGTCCTGGGTGGCTATGTGGCCGGCTCGCAGGAGCTGCGGGACACCCTGATCCACCTGGGCCGGCCGTTTCTCTTCTCCACCTCCCATCCGCCCGCCGTGGTCGCCGCCTGCATCGCGGCCCTGGACGTGATGGAGTCTGAACCGGAGCTGCAGGAGCGCCTCTGGGACAATGCCCGCCACTTCAAGGCCGGGCTGCTGGCTCTGGGGTTCGATTGCGGTCACAGCGAGACCCCCATCACCCCGGTGATCGTCGGGGAGGCGCGCCAGGCCATGGCGCTCTCGGACGAGCTGCGCAGGCGGGGAGTCTTCGCCCAGGGGATTGGGTTTCCCACGGTGGCCCGGGACCAGGGCCGGGTCCGCACCATCGTCACCAGCAGCCACACCAAGGAGCAGCTGGACCGGGCGCTGGAGGCCTTCGCGGACTCGGCTCGGACGCTGGGACTGCCGCTGCATCCGGCGGTCGGCGCCAGCCCGGCGTAACCATGGCCGGCCTGCCCGAATTGAAGTCGGTGGAGGGCTCCGCGCCGCGGGGTGACCGGCCCCTGAGCGTCCGGCGCGGCCCCCGGTCACCGGAGGAGTTGGAGGAGGAACGCGATCTCGTCGAGGCCGCCAAGCGGGACCCGGCGGCGTTCGCCCAGTTGTATGACCGCTACGTCGACTCCATCCACGCCTACGTGTACCACCAGACCGGGAGCTGGGAGCGGGCCGAGGACGTCACCGCCACCACCTTCATGCGCGCCTACGCCGAGATCGGCAAGTTCGAGTGGCGGGGGGTGCCCTACTCGGCCTGGCTCTATCGGGTCGCCTCCAACCTGGTTCTGCGGGACCATCGACACCCGGGATGGATTGAACTTCCCGAGGGGCTGGTCGATCCCGGAGAGGGCCCGGAGGAGGCCGCGGTCCGCAGCGAGCGGGTGCGCAGGGTCCAGGCGGCGGTGCGCCGGCTGTCCCCGGATCAGCGCCAGGCGATCACCCTGCGCTTCGGGTCGGGTCTGCGCAATGCCGAGGTCGCCCAGGTCATGGGCAAGAGCGAGGGGGCGGTGAAGTTGCTGGTGTTCCGCGCGCTGCGGGCGCTGGAGAAGCGCCTCGGACCGGATTTCGAGGCGGGGTTCGGACCCCGCCTCACGGTGGCTCCGCCACCCAGCCCCGAGGAGGGAACTGATGACCAGTCGTGATGAGAAGCGGATGGCCGGCGACCTCGCCGGCTGGCTGGAGGGTGAGCAGGGGATGCCCGATGGCGATCCCGCGACCCGGGCCATCGCCGAGACCGCCGTTCTGCTGGTGGATGCGCTGGCTCCCCGACCGCTCCACCCGCACACCAGGGCGCACATCTTTGAGCGGGCGCTCTCCGAGGCGAACCTCCGGCGGCAGAGCGACGACCTGATGCCGGAGGTGCTGCGGGTGGCCCGGCAGGTTCCGGTGCCGGCCTGGGTCGGGATTGGCGGAATGGCGGCCGGGGTGGTGGTGGGGCTGGCGGTCCTGCGCCAGCGGGAGGCCCGCCTCTCACTCTGATCGAGATCGCCGCGGGAGGGTCGGCGGTCCGCTCCGTAGAATCCCCACCCGTGAGTTCAGTCACCACCGTGGTGGTGCCGGCCGGCGGCCTCGGCACCCGGTTCCTGCCTGCCACCAAGGCTCTGCCGAAGGAGATGGTCCCGGTGGGCGACCGGCCCGCCATTCAGTGGGGACTGGAGGAAGCGGTGGCCTCCGGTTTGGGGCGCGCGGTCATCGTCACCGCCCCGGGCAAGGACCTGATCCGAGCTCACTTCGCCCCCGACCCGAGCCTGGAAGCGGTGCTGTCCGAGCGCGGCAACCAGGAGTTGGCGGACCGGGTCCATGGCATCGGTCACCTCCTGAGGGTGGAGTTCGTGGAGCAGGAGCAACCCCTCGGGCTCGGCCATGCCGTGCTCTGCGCCGCACCCACGGTCGGGGCCGAGGAGGCAGTCGCGGTGCTGCTGCCGGATGACCTCTTCGCGGGCTCGCCGCCGCTGCTGGCGCAGCTGCTGGAGGCCCATGGCGCGACCGGTTGCACCGTGCTGGCGCTGCGCCGCTGTGCCCCCGCGGAGATCTCCCGCTACGGGGTGGCGACCGTTGAGGGCGATGGTCCCGTCTTCCGGGTCACCGACGTGGTCGAGAAGCCGGCGCCGGAGGAGGCGCCGAGTGACCTGGCGATGATGGGCCGGTACATCCTGACCCGAGAGGTGTTCCAGGCGCTCACCACGACTGAGCCGGGTGCCCTTGGGGAGATCCAGTTGACCGACGCCATTCGGACCGCGGCCCGGGCGGGCCGGGTGGTGGGGGTCGAGTTCACCGGGGAGCTCTTGGATGTGGGGACCCTGGAGAGCTGGCTTGCCACCAACGCCGCGGTCGTTTGGCGCGACCCCGATCTGGGTCCGGCGCTGCGAGCTCGGATCGCCGAGCTGGAGTCAGCGGAACGCTGACCGTGAAGGGTCGGCGCCTGTCAACCGATCCGTGGGGCTGGTCAGCCGGCGGCGCTATACTGCAGGGCCAGATGTCAATCGAGGCGGAAAGTGCCGTCCCCAGTTCCGGACACCATCAGGTAGTGCAATGGCTATGCAACGCCCGCGGCGCGG
>JAKAVU010000201.1 GCA_021817185.1 bacterium | reverse complement strand
AAAGTGAATGTGCCCACCTCTTGCCCACCACGGCGGAGGTCGTGCCGTGCTGGGCATGGCCTTGCCGCCAGCCGGCCACCAAGTCCCCCGGTTTCAGAGCGCTACTGAAAAATTGAGGCTAGCGCCAGCCGCAACTTGAGTGTCTGGCGGTGCTCCCAATTGGTCGGAGCCGAAGGTTGAGGCATCCGCGTTCATGCTTGCAGCGGCAAATGAGGCGAGGACTTCTGGCCCGGACGTGGAGGATGTAGCGGTTTCGGGAGACAGCGGCCCGGTTGCTCCGGCAGCCGGAGCAACCGTCGTGCCTCCTGCGCTCTCGGAGCTTGAGCGGAAGCGCGGCCCTCCGGGTGCAGGGAGGAAAGGGAGGGTACGCGCGGGGTGCGCGCCAGGTGCCGGACGGACACCCGCCTCCCGGAGGAGATTGACTACACGCGCCTGACCAACTCTGCCTCGACCTCCGGGTAGCAAAGTCGTCGTCTGGGCGGCGCCGTGCGTTGCGGCTGCGAGGGTAGTACCACCTGCGACGGCGACCATCGCCATGCCGCTTGCAGCAGCGGAGACCACCATAGTTCGCCAGACCCGACCAGTCATGCCCTTCCCTCCGCTTGCCAGCATCTCCCCGCCGAAGGGTAGGGGCCCTCTTGCCGGAGACAACAACCGACCGGTTGTTCATCTTAGTGCAGACCGGTCAGGGCGAACTTGGGGGGGCCGTAATCCTCGACGACGGTTGTTTAGGGACGGCCCGGGCCCTGGCGACGACAGCGTCATCCTACGACTACCTGCCCTCTGACGCGGGCTTCTCTACTCGTTGCGTTTAGTGTTACAGTGGTGCTAGTGAACGCAACACCGGATAAGATCGTCGCCGGGCTACTGGCGTCTGGCGCCAGCTCGACCACGCTGGGGATCGTGGCGGGGGTCAACCGATCGTCGGCTCTCCGGTGGACTCGTGGCGCCCGGCCGAGGGGACCAGCGAGAGAGCGCCTCAGGACTGCGCTTGACTTGCTCGAGCGTCAGCCGCCGGGAGCCGGAGTGAGCTTTGGCCAATGGCTCGCAAGCAACAACCCAGCACTCGGAGGATTGACTCCGGCGGTGTGGATCAGGGAGGGGCGAGAGTGGTCCATGCTTGCGGACTCGTGGGCTGCTGCTTCGGGCGCCCCCTCGCCACCTGAGGAGCGGGGCGGTATGCCCGATGCCGTCGCTGCTCCCCTCAGCGACCTTCAGAGTGTGATTGCGGGCCTCGACCTCGCACCGCTGAGGATGACGGCTGACGTTTCGGGGCTCGTAAGCGCGCTGAGCCTCCCATCGAGCCTGATCGCCGACTTCTCCCGCAACCTGCAGATGTTGGCGGTGTCCTCGGCCGCTTCTCAAATTGGGCAGCAGATGGCGCTGGTCAGCCAGTCGTTACACGGCCTCACCGCAGAGTACGTTCGGGTGGCAGGCATTCTGCCGCTGGCCGAACAGACGCGTGCGTTCCGGGGTATGGAGGCGGTTCTGGCGGGGCTTGGGGACGTGCGCCCGAACTACTCCTACTCGAAAGTGCTCTCGAGCCTGATGGGCGACGTGCGGCCGGCCATCGGCTCACTCGCCCTGGGAATCGATCTACAGCTAAGTACGTCGTTGGCGTCAGCCCTGGCTTCTCTCCCGGCCCTCCAACGCCCATACCTTCTGGAGCGGACAAGTTGGCGACGGTGGCTACCCCAGCATCCAAACGCGCTAACGCGATCAGGCACCGTCGAAACAGGCTGGCTCCTAGGCGAGACACACAACGCGGCGCACGCGAGTGTGGCAGCCCTAGGCAGCCACGCGGAGGGGGTCGACATTGATGAGGTGGCTGCCGCGCTCAGCGGAGTGGCCTTCCAGTTCCCGGACCTTCTAGCCATGGAAGTGCCTGGGACCGGGATGGACATGAGGAGTCTCGTGCGCACTATCGAGCCACGCCTTGATGACAGTCTCCAGGGGGCGATCGATCGCCTACGCGATGGCGGATCCGATAGTGCGCGGCAGGCGGCAGCCTCTCTAAGAGCCGCGCTTGACCAGTTAGCTGACCACCTGGCCCCCGGCTCGCCGAAGGGTCGCGTCGAGAGGTACGTAGCGATCCTCGAAGTTGAGCAAGGGAACCCTGACGGCACCCTCCTCTATCACCAGATCTGCATCCTCTACTCGTCGTACGCGTCGTTGAGCAACGCCGTTCATAATGAGCTCGACATTGGGGGGGTCAGGGCAGTCGCCTACGGGATGTTTAGCGCTATCGCCGGAGTCCTTTCGAGGTGGGCGGGGCTGGGGCACTAGCGCCGCTCCCAGCCGAACGCCTTCCAGTACCAGGAACCCTCACTCCCCCCCGGACAGACCTATGGGGTCCCCTCAGCCCGACTTTGACACGGTGCGGCGGAAGTGAGATCAAACTTGGCTGGTCGTGTCACAACATCGAGTTGGGACGTGGTGGCTGGGTCAGGCTGCGGCGGTGAGGGGTAGCCGAGCGGGGAGGGTGTAGCCCAGGGCCGAGGCCACGGCCAGCGCTTCGGGCGTGGGCCGGGTACAGGCCCGGATCGGGGCCGGGACGCCGGGGAGGTCGTAGGTGACCACCCGAAGTGGGTCCAGCGCCTTGAGCGCCGCCCTGGCGCTGTAGGGGGCGCCGGCCTGGAGCAAGCGCTGGCGCAGGTGGTTCTCCATCAGGTAGCCCAAAACGCAGAGGAAGATGTGGGCCCGGATGCGCCGCTCGGTGAAGTGGTACACCGGCCGCACCCGCAAGAAGCTCTTCAAGG
>JAKAVU010000200.1 GCA_021817185.1 bacterium | reverse complement strand
TATCAACTTCAGCGCTAAGGCTTATGCCAGCATCGGCGCTGTTTACCTGCTCGGCATGCCTGGGGCAATAGCGTCGACGCTGGCCTCGGTGATCAGCAGTGTCTGGGTGAAAAAGCAGGTTTCTATAACGACCATGTTTGACGCCTCGCTGAGCATCCGGGGTGATTCCGCTGCATGTGGCACCTTCCACTTTCTGGCCCATTCAGGCACTGCCGGACCGTACCTCCTTGTGTTGGCCGGTGCGTCTGGTGGGATAGCAGCTTGGCTTGTTAACTATGTCCTCCTAGGATGCGTCATCTCTGTGGAGCAACGTCTATCGCACTTTAGCTGGACAACCTTCATCAAGAACGCCACCCCGCTGTCTCCGTACTACCTAGGGTATGGTTTGACAGGAGTTGGGGTGCTGGCTGCTAGCCTTCGTCTGGGCCAGTTAGCCGCGCTGGTCACTCTCGCCGCTCCCGTTGCGATCGTGCAGACAGCGACAAATCGGTGGATTCGGGAGCAACATGCTCGCGTCGAGGAAGCGCGCAGTGGGTTCAATGCGACCCTCGTAAGCCTTTCCAAGGCGATTGACCTTCGGGATAAAGACACAGAGGGTCACTGCCGTCGAGTGGTTGACTACTCACTAATGATGGGCCGCAATTTGAACTTCAGTGAGGAGGAGTTGACCCGTCTCTGCCACGGGGCGCTACTCCACGATATCGGCAAAATTGGCGTTTCAGATGCGATACTCCACAAGCCCGGTCCGCTGACGGAGGAGGAGTGGTCCGTGATGCGGACCCACCCAGAGCTTGGCTTCATGATGGTGGCAGATGTCAAGCAGCTTGAGAAGGCGCGCGAGATAATTCTGAATCATCACGAGCGCTACGACGGCAAGGGCTACCCGAATGGCATCAGCGGCAGTACCATACCTTTGGGAGCTCGCCTCTTCACGATCGCCGATTCTTTCGACGCGATGATCTCAGACCGTCCGTATCGGAAGGGGATGACCATTGCTGAAGCTAGGGAGGAAGTCCGGCGGTGCTCCGGCACCCAATTCGATCCCCTTTGTGTCGCCGCGTTCGACAAAATCACGGATGAGGAGCTGGAGGCCATAGCGCAAGAAAGAGAGCACCCCACTGAGGAAATGCTCTCTTTCTAAACGAACTGGACAGTTAGCAGAACTGTCTCTAGCTCAGATCAGCCCCACTCAGCCAGGTCCCACGTGCTCATGTGTTATCTCTCTCCTTCGACGCAATACTGTGTCCCAAGCCAAAAGGTCTGGCACAAGAACCCTTCCTCGATAGGATAGTCACGGAAGCTTCAGTTGTGACGGGACTCTGAAGTTGAAGTGACGAAGACGTAACATCTGGGGCTCATGAGCTGTCGCCCTGATCAGGCGACAGGGACGCCTGCCTGAGGTTCACTGTAGACTTCGCCGACGTCGGTTGGACCGATGAGCGGCAAAGCCTGGGAGGAGGTCTACTTGATCTGGCGGAGCAAGTCACGGTGGGCTCCGCTTGGGGTTCCGGCCTTCAGATCCCTCTGGCTGGCGGGGGGACTTTCCTGGTACGGAGACTTCCTGACGCTGCCCGCTCTGGTGATAGTCGGGTTCCGGACCGGCGGAGAGGCGGGTGTTGGCCTCCTGGTGGCAGCACAGACCGTCCCGCTGCTGATCCTGCTCCCGCTGGGTGGGCATCTGGGAGACCTTGGGGACCGTAGGCGGCGGTTGATCGCCCTCGACCTGGTGCGTGGTGCTGTCGCCGGACTAATCGTGGTGGGAGCTCACGCGGATCTCCTGGCTTTGGTGGCGCTGGGGGTGGCGGCCAGCCGGACCGCGAGTGCTCTCTACGATCCGGGGAGGCGCCGCCTGGTCCCAGTTCTCCTGCCAGAACGGCTCGTCTCGGCTGGAGGGAGTCTGCTATCCGTCACCTCGGAGTCCTCAATCCTGGTGGCTCCCGCTCTGGGGGCTGCCCTGCTTTTGGTGCTCACCCCTTCTTGGCTGATCTTTCTTGATGGTTGCACCTTTCTGGCATCGGCCGCGCTCTTGGTCCGGGTCGGGGCCCAGCCGTCCGTGCTGCACACGAGAGGCATGGCGGTGAGGCAGGGGTGGGCATCATTGCGACGCGGCTTCGATCTCCTCCTGCTCGACAACACCATCGGGCTCTTCTCTATCCAGGCTGCATTGGGCGCCCTTTTGGCGGCCGTCATCACGGTCTACTTCGTCCCTCTGGTCCACAACGGGCTCCACCTCGGCACCAACCAGGTGGGCGTGATGTACGTCATCGTTGGGGCCGCCTCTGTAGCTGGAAGTGCATTCGCGCTCCGCCGGCCCCAAGTGCGCCGGCGGAGCCTGGTGGTGGTCGGCTACCTCCACCTGGTGGCTGCGCTCTTCGTCGGGCTCATGCTGGGGCCTGTAGGGGTGGTGCTGGCGCTGGCGATCTTTGCCGGTACAGGCGCCCTGCAGGAGGTGTGGGGTCTCAACCGGGTCCAGGCGACCACTCCCAGAGACGGTATAGGGCAGGCCTTTGGAGCGGCGCTCTGGTTCCAGTACATGGGCCGCGCCCTCGGCGCGATCATCGGTGGCTGGGGGGCGACCCGCCTCCCACAGGCGGATTTCTTCGCCCTGGTGGTGGTGGCCTCAGTGGTGGTTTGCCTACTGATGACCATATCTCGGGCCTCTCTGTGGCGCCGCCGCACGATCAATTGGCCCCCCGGTGGCCCGCCACTGCCTCTGGAGCCTTAGAATCCTGTTCACGGATCAGCCACACAATCAACTTGTCAATCTATCCTCCGTCCAACGGCGGGAGCGCCGCCACCCCA
>JAKAVU010000022.1 GCA_021817185.1 bacterium | reverse complement strand
GCCGCCGAACGCGATCACCGAGACCCCCAACACGACCTTGCACCCGTGGCTCTCGTGGAGCCGATGGGCCACCTCGCCCGCCCAGCCGTCGAGGCCAGGAAGGAGCGAGGGACCCTTCTCCACCAGAGTCACCGCGCACCCGGCTTTGATCGCCGCGCCCGCCAGCTCGCAGCCCAGGAAGCCGCCACCGACCACCAGCACCCGGGGGCGCCGGACTAGCCATCCCCGCAAACGATCCGAGTCCTCGAGGGTGCTGAAGGTCATCACGCCCGTCAGCTCGTGGCCCCTGATCTGCGGTCGGGCTGGGGTGGACCCGGTGGCCAGTGCCAGCTTGGAGTAGGGGAGCTGTTCTCCGTCCTGTAGGATCAACCGTCGGCGGGACCGGTCGATGGCCACCACCCGCGAGGACCCCCGCCACTCGATCTCCAGATTCCCCCACCCCCCCGGAGGAGCGAGGCCGAGCTTGGCTTGGGGTGTCTTGCCGGTCAGGTAGGTCTTGGAGAGTGGGGGCCGATCGTAGGGGGGAGCCTGCTCCTCTCCGACCATGACGATCTCCCCATCGAAGCCGCGCTGCCGCAGCGTCGTCGCCGCCCGGGCTCCGGCCAGGCCCGCCCCCACGATGCACACGCGCTCGGGCGCGGTCAGGGGAGGCTCCGGGCAGGCGATCGCAAGGTGGGTTCATTGTCTATGCTTGCTGGCCATGCCCCCATCGGCGGTGGTTGCCCGCGCCCCCGGTCGTGAGCAGGTGCTGGTCTTGCCCCGCTCCCGAGCTCTTCCCGAGGGGAGCTGGCACGGGCTCCAGGTCGGCGGGGTCAGGCGCCTGCTGGAGCAGATCCGTGCCTGGGGCGAGTTCCGCCCGCGCTCGGAGGTCGAGAGCGCTCCCCAGTGGCAGCAGGTGATCCCCCACATGGTGGTCCTCGCCGACGGCGGGGTCCTGGTCATGCGCCGACTCTCCGGTGGTAGCGAGCGCCGCCTCAGGGGTCAGGTCACCATCGGGGTTGGCGGGCACATCAACGCCGGGGACGGTGACCCCGGGAGAGCGTGGGTGGCGGGCTGCCAGCGGGAATGGGCGGAGGAGGTGGTGTGCGACCGCGACCTCACCGGGCGGCCGCTGGGCCTGCTCAAGGACGACTCGGGAGCGGTTGGCCAGGTGCATCTGGGGGTCCTGATCCTGGTGCGCGCTGGAATGGCGAGCCTTGAGCTCCGCGAGGGGCACAAGCTAAAGGGCCTGATTGAGCCGCTCTCCCAGCTGGGCTCCTACTACCTGGAGATGGAGACGTGGTCCCAGTTCGCCTTCGACGCGCTCCTTGCTGGACAGCTGGCTGACGATGGTGATGGGGACCTGGACCTGCCTTTGCCCGCCGGCCGTTCAACGGATTCGAGCGCTGTTAGACTGCGGCCGTGAGCTACCAGCCCGAGCCCCGCAGCGGGCAGGCTCCTCCTCCCCTGTGGGTCACCACCGGCAACGGGTTCGACGGTTATCGGGTCATCCGCCAGCTCGGCGTGGTGAGGGGCCTGATGATTCGTTCGCGCTCGGTGGTGGGCAACCTCGGGGCCGGCTTCCAGCAGTTCGTCGGTGGCCGTCAGACCGTCTACATGAAGATGAGCGACCACGCCCGGCAGGAGGCGTTCGATCTGATGGTGCAGCACGCCGCCGCCCTGGGGGCCAACGCGGTGGTGGCGATGCGCTACGACTCCAACGAACTTTCTCCCGGGGTGAGTGAGATTCTCGCCTACGGGACTGCGGTCGTGATCGTGGCCAACCAGGATCCCACGCCCGCCGCCGCCCCTCCCGCAGCGCGCTGAGCCCACCTCCTCTAGCGGGAGCTCCGTGACACCCCGGGTCCTGGTGGTGGGGGCGGGAATCTCGGGCCTGGTGGCGGCCCGGACCCTGGTCGATGCGGGCTGTGAGGTGGTGGTCCTGGAGACCGCTGAGCGCGTCGGCGGGCGGATTCTGAGCCTGCCCTGGGGAGGGCGGACGCTGGACGCCGGGGCCAGTCACATCTGGAGCTTCTATCGCCACACTCGGCGCTGGATGGAGCTTCTCGGCTTGAGCCCCGAGCTGATACCGGTTGGCGCGGCGCAGCGATTCGCGCTCGGGCTGGGTGACCTTCCCGCGGTGGCCCGGGCGGCCATCGATGTCGGGATCCACTGGACTCGTCTGGACCTGGCCCGGCCCCTGCGGGCGGCTCCCCTGGACCGGGGCTCGATAGCCGACTACGCCGCGCGGAGGGTGCCCAGCCACCTGGTGGAAGCGGTGCTGCGTCCCGCGTTCGAATGGAACGCGTTTGTGGAGCTGGAGGAGATGAGCCAGGTGCTGTTGCTCCAGGCTGGACGGTTGTTCGTCCGCGCCCGCCCCTACACGGTGCGCGGTGGGCTCGAGCGGCTGCCTCAGGCGCTGGCGCAGAGTCTGGACGTGCGCCTCGGGCGAACTCATCAGGTCCTGGGGCTGCGGACGGACCGGGATCGCGTCGAGGCCCGGCTCTCGGGTGGGGGCCGCGTCGAGGCCGCGGCGGCGGTGGTCGCGACGCTGCCGGCCCAGGCGGCCGGCATACTCCAGATCCAGGGCCCCCCCGGAGACTTCCTCCGGGGGGTGCGGCACTCCCGGGTGCTGCGGGGATGGTGGAGGTTCCCCGCCACCGTTGGGGATCCGGAGTGGCGGTTGGCGGCCTCGCCGCGGGGGGGTGGCGCGGTGGCCTCCAGCCGGGTGGTTGGTGACGAGGTGCTGGCCAGCTCCGTCCTGTACGGACCGGCGGCCAGGGGAGTGACGGAGAAGCTGGCGCCGACCCGGCTGGCGCAGACCTTGGAGTTGCTGCCTGAGCTGGCAGGCCGGACCGTCCTGGACTCCCGGTCCGTGCTGTGGCCCGCGGCCGTGACCACGTTCGTGGCCGGCCACTTCCGGGGACTGGCCGAGGTCTTCCCGGCACTCCCTCGGGGCCGTATACGCCTGGCCGGTGACTATCTGGTGAGCCCGACCGTGGAGGGCGCTGTGCTCAGCGGTGAGCGGGCGGCGGGCGCGCTGCTGCGCTCATCTATACTTGACGGATGAGGAGTTTGATCTGGTGAGTGTGAAGGTACGCGTTCCCAGTCCACTTCGCCCGCTCACCGCAGGCGCGGCGGAGGTGGAGGTTGATGGTGAGACCGTGGAGCAGGCGCTCCGCGACCTCGATCAGCGCTTTCCCGGCTTTGCGGCGCGTCTGTTCGAGCCCTCCGGGGGCCTGCGCCACTTTGTCAACGTCTACCGGAACGACGAGGACATCCGGGCGTCCTCCGGGCTGAACACGCCCTTGCAGGCCGGTGACGACCTGAGCATCGTCCCCGCGGTGGCGGGCGGCCTGCTCCGCGACGTCTGAGCGCGGTCCAGATGGGCCCGGACCAGGTCCGGCTCCAAGCTGACGCGGCGGATCCTCCAAGTAGGGCGCGGGCGTTCCGCACAGAGGGCCCCGACTTCTCCGTGATTTCGGAGCGGGAACTGCAGTTCGCGCGGCGCGTCCCCCCGGGAGCCTGTGTGGCGGTGGCGATGAGTGGGGGGGTGGACAGCTCAGTGGCGGCGGCGCTCTGCGTGGCGGCGGGGATCACGACCCTGGGCGTCACCATGCGCCTCTGGGGGAGCGAGGAGATGGAGCGCGGCGAGGGTGGCTGCTGCTCCCTGGACGCGGTGGAGGATGCGCGTCGGGTCTGCGCCCGTTTGGGGATCCCCCATTACGTGCTCAACCTGCGCGACCATTTCGAACAGACCGTGATCGGCGACTTCCTGGCCGAGTACCGGGTGGGGCGCACGCCCAACCCCTGCATCCGCTGTAACGAGACGATCAAGTTCAAGGAGCTGCTGCGGCGGGTGAGCGCGGTCTCCGCCACCTACGTGGCGACCGGCCACTATGCCCGGATCGCGGTGACTGAGGACGGGGAGCTGGAGCTGCAGCGCGGATTGGACCGGCGCAAGGATCAGTCCTACACCCTGTATCGCTGCGACCAGGCGGTGCTGGCCCGGACTCTGCTCCCCCTGGGCGAGTTGGAGAAGCCCCGCGTCCGGCAGCTCGCTCAGGAGCTGGGCCTGGCCGTGGCCCGCAAGCCGGACAGCCAGGACCTCTGTTTCGTCGGGGGCCGCGACCACCGACTGCTCCTGGAGCGCGAGCTGGCGGGCCAGTTCGCGCCCGGTCCGGTGGTGGACGTCTCGGGTGAGCGGGTGGGCACGCACCGGGGGATCCCCTTCTACACCGTTGGTCAGCGCCACGGTTTGGGGGGAGACAACAATTCCACCCGGGCGGAGCCACGGTACGTGGTGCGGCTTGACCCTGAGCGCAACCTGGTGGTGGTCGGTCCCCGTCGGGCGCTCGAGGTCAGATCCTGCCAGCTGACCCGCTGCTCGTACCCGGCTGCCAGCTCCCGGCTCGAGATGGAAGGCTCAGCCCAGGCGCGGGCGCATGCCGCGCCCGAGGCCGCCATCTGGCGGAGCGGGCCCGCAGGGGCGGCCGAGGTCGAATTCCGGCGTCCCCAGATCGGGATCGCTCCCGGACAATCCCTGGTCCTCTACGATGGGGATCGAGTGGTGGCGGGCGGGGAAGTGGCGGCGGTGGTGAGGGAAGGATTCGCTTGATGGCGTGGCCGGTGGAGGCGTTTCTGCTCATGGTCGCCCTGGCGGGCTGTCTGGCCGCCGCCGGTGCCCTGCAATTGGCCCGGCTCCTGCACAGTGTGCCCCTGGCGATCTCCGGGCTCGCCATCATCGCCAGCCTCCTGGCCGAGGTGGGTCAGCTCAACGGTGACTTTGGGGGCGCATCAGGTAATGGGGTCGGTCTCTTGACCATCGTCTTCGGGGGCATCGCGCTGGCGGCGGTCGCGGTCTACCTGCTCCTGCCTCCGCCGGAGCGGCAGGTGCCCGCGATCCAGCTCTTGACCGGTCCGGCCGCCAACCCAGACAGCGAGGCCTGAGCGGCGATGCTGGCCGCGGTGCTCGGGGTGATAGCGGCCGCCTTGGTGGTCGTTCTGGGAGCTGTGGCTCCGGATCCAGGGATGCGGCAGCGCGCCGAGCGCCGCCTGAACAGCCCCAGGCTCCTCCTGGCCGGCCCTGGGGCGGTCGTGTTCGTGCTCTTGCTGCTGGCGGTCCTGCTCGGAAGTGGGGCAGCTCGAGCGGGCGGGATGGTGATATTGCTGGTCGCCGCGCTGGTGATCCTGATCGGACTCGCCGCGGCGTGGTCATGGCTGCGCCTGCAGATCGCGGGCTGATGGCCGTCGATCCGCGCGCCGCCGCCCTGGAGTCCACCGGGGATCCGGACCTGCCGGCGCGGCTGGTCGCGGTCCGGGCCGCCGAGGGCGAAACCAGAGACCTCGTCGCCCATGTTGGGTGGGCCGACGCGATCCAACCGTCGCAGCCGATGGGTCTTCCGGCGCGGATGACCCTTAGGGCGGCCCGGGCCCGAGGGGGGGACGGACTCTCCGCGGTCCCAGCCGCCGCCGCCGCCGAGCTCACCCAGCGCGCGTTGGAGTGGCACGCCGCGGCTGCCGCCGGGCAGCAGCCGGTCGGGCTGGGCACCCTGGCCGGGGACTACTGCCTTGCCCAGGCCGCCGCGGCGCTCTCGGCTTATGCCGACGTCGACCTGGAGGCGGCGCTGTCGGACGGTGTGACCGAGGCGGGCAGCGCCCTCCTGAGTACCGGCAACGCGCAGGTGGCATCGCGTCGGCTCCTGCCCGCGTGCGGGCTGTCTGGAGCCCGGACCGCCCGACTGCCCGGTTCTGACCAGGCGCGCTGGTGGCGGGCCGGCAGGCTGCTGGCCGGTGCGGTGCCGGTGGTGGGGGCCGGGCATTCCCCAGCGCTGCGGCGGCTGCTGGCTACCGACGATCCGCTCGAGGCCCGGCTGGGTCAGGTGCTCGCGACCGACCCCGAGCCGGTGGCGGGCCCGATGGCGACTCTGCTGGGGGCGGGGGGCAAGCGCATCCGGGCCCGGCTGGTAATGCTGACTGGGGAGATCGGCGGCAGGTTTCGGCCCGACCATCTCCTGCAGGCCGCCGCCGCCATGGAACTGCTGCACGCGGCCACCCTGTGCCACGATGATCTGGTCGATGGGGCCGCATCCCGACGGGGAGCCCCAACCGTCGCCTCCATGTCCGGCCCGCTGGTCGCCCTCGGGGTTGGCGACTACTACCTGGGGCGGTCGTCCGGGCTGGTGGCGCGCCTGGGCGATCCGCGCATCTCTCGCCATTTCACCAATGCTCTGGTCGAGATCGCCGACGGGCAGCTGCGCGAGCTCGACCGCCGCTCGGTCTGGTCCGGGGAGCTGGCGCCCTATGTGCGGGTGGCCCAGCTCAAGACCGGTGCCCTGCTGGCCGCCTGCTGCGCCATTGGGGCCGTGTCCGGCGGGGCTTCGCGGCGCCAGGTCCACGCCGTCACCAGGTTCGCTCGCAAGTTGGGCCTTGCCTTCCAGGGTATCGACGACTGCCTCGACTTCAGCGATCCCGGGCGGACGGGCAAGCCCGCCGGCATCGACCTGGCGCAGGGCATCTGTGGCCTGCCGCTGGTTTGCGCCCTTCGCGGGCCGCAGCGGCGGCTGGTGCGTCGGAAGTTGCAGCTGATGGAGCTGGCGGAGCCCGCCGAAGCGGCCGGTCTCCGCACGGAAATCCTGAGCTTGGTGCGGGACAGCGGGGCGCTGGCCACCGCCCGCACGGTCGCCGACGGGTGGAGCTCGGAGGCTCTGGCCAGCCTGGTGGCGCTGCCCCTGAACGTTCGTCTTCGCATCGAGCGGTTCGCGGACCGCCTGATCCTGCGCGATCGCTGAGTGGGGATCGCCCGGCCGGACCGCGATCTCGGTCCCATAAAATGACCGGCCGTGCCCCTATCACGCCCGGTCCGGCCCGTCCCGACTCTCGCCGGCTCCCCTGAGATGCCCGGATACTGGTGGTTGCGGTGATCGCGACCGCGGTGCTGGGCGGCATCGCCGTGGGGGCCGGGCTCCTGGTGGTGGCGCGACGGGACAGATCGGCGCAGATGCTGGCCCTTTTGGTGGCCATGGTGGCGCTGGCGCTGGCGATGGCGGTCGCCGGCGCTGTGCTTCCGGCGATCGGGATTCTGCTCGCCGGCGGTGTGGGAGGCGGCCTCGTGCTGGCGCCTCTACGCCTGACCGCGCCCGCAGCGCGCGTCAACCGGCTCCGGCTACCGCTCGCCGTTGAGGCGGCCGTGGCGGTCTTCGTGGTGGCCCTGCTCGTGGCGGTGGGGGTGGCCGCCCGGTCGAGCTTCCGCAGTTCCAGTCGCTCCGAGCCCAGTCTCATCACCGTGGGGCACCAGGTTGTGCTCGGAGCCGGTGTGCCCGTCCTGGGGCTGGTGCTGGTGGCGGCGACCGTGCTGGTCGGCGCTGCGGCCCTGGTGGGCAGAGATCGCCGCGAGGCGGCCGAGGACCAGGCCGAGGCTCAGCGGCAGCGCCGTCTGGCTGAGCAGCAGCGCAGGAATCGCCAGCGGGCCGCGGCTCGAGAGGCGGCTCGACGGGCACGCCGCGGAGTCCGCGGATGAGCGGAACCGCTGCGAGCCTGCTGGTTACCTCGTGCGGCCTGCTGGGGCTGACGACGTTCATCCTGCTCCACCGCCGGGACGCCTTCGGCGCGGTGGCCGGGGTGCTGATCGGCTTTTCCGGGCTGGCGACAGCCTTGGTGGGCTTTGCGGCCACCGCTCCCACTCCCGCTGCGGCCGCTCACCTGCAGGCCTACGCCGTCGTGGTGGAGGTGATCGGAGTGCTGTGCGCGGCGGTGGGCTCGGCGCTGGCGGTGGTGCTGTGGCGCCGTGCCCAATCGGACTCGCTGGTGGGAGTCCCGGTTGCCTTTGAGTCGGCCGCCGTGGCCGCGGAGCCCCCGGCACCGCTCGAGGAGGCGGCTCCGGAACCGGCAGATCCGGTGGGCTCCCCCGACTCCGCACCGGGCGAAGACGTCCCTGACGACGAGGGCGGCTGAGGTGCAGATCTTCGACGCGGCGTGGGCGCTGCTGCTGCTCCCGATCGCCGGGGTCGGGGCGAGCTACCTGGCCGAGACCCGGCGGGGGGCGGCGATGGCGGTCGCGGTGACGGCCTGGCTGACCCTGCTGGTGGCTCTGATCGCGCTGGGGGCGAGTGTCCACGCCCTGCCCCAGACCCACCAGTCAACCCTGGCCTTCTGGACGTTCCCGGTGACCCAGACTCCCTTCAACTCGGCCGCCACCACCCTGCTCTCGCCCACCTTCCAGGTGGGCGTTGGCTACGCCGCCACCCCCGGCGCGCTGGTGCTGGAGGTCGCGGTGGCCCTCGCGGTGGCGTTGGGGCAGACCCAGCTGATGAGCCAGCTGCGCAGTGACCCCAGGCTCCCCACCCTGATGCGGCTGACAGGTGTCCTCAGCTTCGGCGCTGTCCTCCTCATCATGGCCCCGGGTTTGTTCCAGACCCTGCTGGGGTTCGAGCTCTGCGGTCTGGCCGCCGCCCTCACCATCGGCAGCGGCCTGGGAGAGGACGCCGGGAGGATGGCGCGCCGCACCTACCTGGTCTGGCGGGGAGGGGCCCTGGCGCTGCTGCTGGCCGTGGTATTCCTGTATGTCAAGTTCTCCGGGGCGATCGAGGTCGCGGCCACCAACGTCCACCACAAGGGCCCGGCCATCAGTCCCTACGGCCTCAACCTGAGCTCCCTGGCCGCGATGCTCCGTCTGGCTGTGAGGGGCCAGGTCCACGGCGTCGGGGGCAGGAGTCTGACCCTGGCCGGAGCGCTCATTCTGGTCGCCGCGGCCTGCGCCTGTGGAGCAGTTCCGCTTCACTTCCTGTGGCGTGGCCTGACCCGGGCACCGGGCGCCGGCGCCGCCGTCCTGACCTCGATCGTGGGCGTGGCGGTTGGCACGGCGCTGCTGCTGGAGGCGTTTCCCCTGTTGTCGGTGGCAGCCGGAGTGCTGCCGGCGCTGACCACCCTGGCTGCGGTGAGCGCGGTGGTCACCGCCGCGCTGGCCGTCAGGGAGCACGATCTGCGGCGCTTCGGAGCCATGGTGGTGGCCAGCCTTTCCGGCCTGGTCGTGGTCGGGTTCGGCCTGGGGTCGCCGGCGGCAGCGCTGGCGCTGGCTACCTCCGGCGTCGTGACTGCAGTCGTGCTGGTTGGAGCGCTGAGCCATCTGACCCGCGACCTGCGGGTGGCCCGGATGGACCGGCTGGGGCCGGCATGGCGTAATGCGCGTTCGGCGGTGGTGGTCCTGCTCGGAGCTCTGGTGGCGGCCGCGGGCCTGGTGGGAGCGGGAGGCTTCTTCGGACGCACCGCGATCCTGGCCGCCGCGGTTTCGGGTCCCGGAGCTGGATTCCCTGAGCCGGGCTCGCCCGAGAGGGTCGTCGGAGCGGTGGGGGTCCTGCTGACCTCGATCCTCTTGGCTGCGGCCTGCGGTCGGGTGGCCGCCTTTGCGGTGAAGGGCCAGGAGCCGACTGACCCGCGTGAGGCCAGGGAGGCGCGCCGCCACTTCAACCAGTGGCGTCCGGGCGGCCAGCTCCCGGTTCTTCAGGCCGGTGCCGTGGTCGCGCTCCTCAGCGGGCTGGTGAGCCTGCCCGCGGTTCGCTGGGGGGTAGGGCCGCTCCTGGCTGCGAAGTCGGAGCCGACCGCCCTGGGATTCAGCGGACTGTCGCTCGCGCTGATCGTCGTGGTTCCTCTGCTGGCGGCTGCAGCCGGCTTTGCGCTGGCGCCGGTCGTCGGGCGCTCGGCGGCGGACTCCGCCTGGCTCCCGTGGCTGGACGGGACGGCGCTGCTGTCAGGCTTGGAGGCGGGCTTGGTGGGTTGGCCGGGCCGGGCCCTGGTCGCTCTAACCGGCCGGGTGGTGGATCCCGTCCTCGACTCCGCGGCTGCCACCTGGGAACAGCTCATCCAGTGGGAGCCCAGGAGCAGCTGGCCCTGGCTGAGCCCCGGCGTGGGCTCGAGCGCTGCAGCCCTGGCGGTGATCGCGCTGGCGGTCGGAGTGGCCGTCTGGCTGGGCGCCTTCCACCCCGGCGGAGTGGGGAGCCCGTAGATGCCCACCGACATAAGCTTGACGCTGATCGTGTTCGTGCCGGCTCTGGGGGCACTGCTGCTGCTGGGTCTGCCTGTGGACACCGATCTGCAGCGCTTCCGCATCCGCACCACCGCGCTGTTTGCGACGCTCATCCCTTTGCTCATCGCCATCTTCGATGTGATCGCCGAAGTCGGCAATCCGGCCCAGGGAGCCCTCGCCCAACCGGCCATCGACGCGCCGTGGCTGCGCCACTTCTTCTTCCAGCTCGACTACCACCTCGGGACCGATGGACTGAACCTGATGCTGCTGTTCGCGGTGACGGCGGTGTTTCCCGCGCTCATCCTGGCCAGCTGGCGGCAGCGCGAGCGCTACCGCACGTACTTCGCCCTGGTCTTGCTGGTGGAGGTGGCCCTGACCGGGGCGCTCGCCACCCAGGATCTGCTGCTCTTTCTGGTCTTCTTCGCCCTGCCTGTGGTCCCCCTCAGCGTCCTGGTGGGCATCGGCAGCGCCCCCGCCGGCCGGCGCGTGCTGTTCTCCCAGTCCCTCTCCAGCTCCGCTCTGCTGGCGGCCATCCTGATCATGCTGCTGCGGTCCGGCAACGTCACCTTCGACTTCCTCTCCTTGTCCACCACCAATCCGGTCAAGGGCGCGCCCGGGCTGATCGTGGCGGTGCTGCTGCTGTTTGCCTTCGCCAGCCGGATGGCGGTGTTTCCCATGCATCGCTGGCTGGTCGACGGGGTGGCCGCTGCTCCGACCCCGGTCGCGATGCTCCTCACCATCTCGGCCTTGCCGGTGGGAGCCTACGGCCTGGTGCGAGTGCTGTTGAACATGGACCCGCTCGCCTCCCTGCAGCTGGTCCGGCCCGTGCTGGCCCTGGCCCTGGTCGCGCTCTTCTTTGGGGCACTCGCCGCCCGCGGCAGCCGCGAACCACGTCGCATCGTGGGATTCGCCCTCAGCGCCATCGGCGGCCCGATTCTACTGGGGGTCATCTCCTTCTCCGAGACCTCGATCGCGGGCGCGCTCGGCCTCGCCTTCGCCTACTTTTTCTTCGCGCCGTTGTTGGTGCTGACGGTGGGGGCTCTCTGCGACCGCGCCGGCCGGCAGCAGCTCGGCGATTTGGCGGGAGCCGCGGCGAACGCTCCCCGGCTCCGCCTGCTCTTCGCGCTGGGGGTGGCCGGGCTCCTGGGGGTACCCTTCCTGGCAGGATTTCCCGGGCTGTTCCAGCTGCTGGTGGGGAGTTTCGTCGCCCATCGCTACGTGAGCGCGCTGGCCTGCGCGGGCATGCTGGTGCTCACCGCGGCGCTCTGGCGGTTGCTGGGCGCGGTCTTCTGGACCGGCCCCAGATCCGAGCCGCAGGTGAGTGTGTCGGATTCGCACGGGTCTGAGTTCTACGCCGGCTGGGTGATGGCGGGGCTGCTCATCGCCTTCGGAATCTCAGCCGGCTACTTCTCACCGTACATCGTCCACGGCACTGATCTGGTGGCCGCGAGGGTCTCCAGCTATGCGCCGGCTCCGCCCGTTGCTCCCAAGGGGGTCCACAAGTGAACCTGGCCTTCATTCAGGACTTCATCCCCATCGGCGTTCTGGTGCTGGGCGCGGCCGGGTGCAGCTGGTTGGACCTGGGCCAGGGCCGGAGGCGCTGGGGCGGCGACTCGCCCAGTCGATGGGTGGCACTGGCGGCGCTGCTGGTGGCGTTTTTGGCCAGCATCGGCTTCTGGCACTCCTCGTTCGGTCCGACTCCCCCCGACGTCGAGCACGGAAGCTTTCTGATCGACCGCTTCGCCCTCTTCTTCTACGCCGCCGGCCTGGCGGCGGCGGGGGCGGTGGTCATCTGCGGCACCGACTCGGAGGCCGAGGTGGCTCCCCACATCGGGGTCTACCACGCGCTCCTGCTGATGGCGACCGCGGGGATCCTGTTCACCGCTTCCGCCGCCGACCTGATCAGCCTCGCGGTCGGGCTGGCCCTGACCACCCTGCCACTGGCCATCGCTCAGGGGCTCAACAAGACCAACCTGGTCGCGCTGCGCACGGCCACTCGCTCCTTGAGCATCGCCGCCGCGCTGCTGGCCGTGTTCGTGGCGGGAGAGGCCATCGTCGCGGGCGTCGGCGGATCCACCACCCTTCGGGTGATCGCCCAGCGGTCGCTGCCGCTGGATCCCGCCCTGGCCGTGGCGGCGCTGCTGGTGATGGTCGGGGCGCTGGGCCAGCTGGGGGTGTTCCCATTCGGTGGCTGGCGCTCCTTCGAGTTGGACCGCGTGCCGCTCGGCGCCGGGCTGGCCCGGACCGCCCTGCTCTCCCTGGCCGTCGTGGCAGCGCTGCTGCGGCTGCTCCCGGGAGCGCTCGGGTCGGTAGCCCCCGACTGGACGGTGACGCTGGGGGTGCTGGCGGCGCTGACCCTGATCGGGGCACCGATCCTGGCGCTGCGCCAGCGCCGCCTCCTGGGCGCGGTCCAGCAGCTGCTGATCGCCCAGCTCGCCTTCGGGCTGCTGGATCTGCTGGACATCTCCCGTTCGGGCACCGCCGCCATGCTCTATCTCCTGCTCACCCTGGTCCCGCTCGCCGCCGCCACCCTGGCTCTGGCGGGCGCGCTCCGGGGCTCTGGAGAGGAGGACACCCAGGCCGCGCTGCGGGGGCTCTGGGCGCGCACCCCCTGGATGGCGGGGATGCTGGCCGTCCTGGTGGTGGCCGCCGCGGGGCTGCCGCCGCTGGCGGGGTTCTTCGTGCGGCTCTTCAGCGTCGAGGCTGCGCTTCGGGCCGGGTTTGGCTGGCTGGTGGTGCTGGCGCTGGTGTCGAGCCTGCTCGGGATCGGAGTCGCATACCGCTGGGTAATGGTCCTGTTTGACGCCAGGGTGGATGGACCAGAGCTGGTCCTGCCCGGCCGGGTGGCACTGGTGGGAGTCGCGCTCTGCGGCGCCAGCTTCCTGGGATTCGTGGTGGTCCTGGGCCCGCTGCTGGGCGTGGCCGCGCGGGCCGCTGTACCCCCCCTGTTCGGCCCCTGAGCGGGGTCAGCGCCCCCCGTAGCGGTTCAGCACCTGGTGCACCCTGGCGGTCATCGCCAGCGCCTCGTTCAGCGGTCGCTGCCACATGTTGCGCCCGAAGATGAACCCGCTGCCCCCGGCCGCCATGCAGTCGTCGATCCGGCCCAGCAGCTCGTCATCCTGCAGCTTGCTCCCGCCGGCGAAGATGACCAGCGAACGCCCTCCGGACCGGATCACCCGGGCCAGCATCTCGCGCCGGTCCTCCACCAGGGTGTCGTAAGGAGCCGGGGAGGCTGAGTCGGCGTCGGTGTGCTCCCTGGGGATGTTGAGTTTGATCACGTCGGCACCCATCTCCGACGCCACCCGTGCGGCGTAATCGATCGCGTAGAGGCTGTTCTGACCGCCCCGCTTGTCGATGGCGGAACCCCTGGGGTAGGCCCAGCAGATGAGGGGCATCCCGTAGCGCTCACACTCCGCCCGCACTTCATTCATCTGCCGCAGATCGCGATCCTGGGCGGGGGACCCCACGTAGCAGGTGTACCCGACGGCGGCCGCCCCCAGCCTGACCGCGTCCTCGACCGAGGATGTCAGCGGGGAGAACGCATCGTCCGAGCTCGGCACCGCGGTCTTGCCGTTCACCTTCAGCACCAGCGGCAGGCGTCCGGCGTGGTCTCTGAGGTAGCGGGTGGCGAGTCCGATATGGAGGGCGATCCCCGAGTAGTTCCCCTCCAGGGCCAGGCGGACCTGGAAGTCGGGGTCCTTGGCCGGAGGGTTGGTGAAGAAGTCCACCGGTCCGTGTTCCAGCCCCTGGTCTATCGGCAGCAGCAGCAGGGTGCCGTTGCCCGGCCCGTGATCGTATAGGAGAGTGTGCAGGCGGGCCCGCTTGCCCTGGGACAGCCTGAGGTCGTCGAGGTGGGGGCGGGTCGGGACGGCGGTCGAGCTGGTGCTGATTGTGCTCATGCTCTGAGGTTACAACGTCGCATCAAGCGGTGGGCGCTGACACTGGGCGGTGATAATCGCGGATGTGGCAGCCCCAGCCCCTGAGGCGGCGATCGCCTTCGAGCAGGTGGAGAAGAGTTTCGACGGGCGGCCGGCGGTGCTGGATCTCAACCTGCGCGTCGGCCCCGGTGAGCTCTTCGGCCTGATCGGGCCAAACGGGGCGGGCAAGACCACCACCATCAAGATGGCGGTGGGGCTGCTGCGACCCTCGCAGGGGCGCGTCCTCATCGCCGGCTACGACATCCAGCATCAGGGTACCCAGGCGAGGCGCCGACTCGGTTACGTCCCCGACTCCGCCCCCCTCTACGACAAGCTGACGGGCCTGGAGATGCTCGAGCTCGCCAGTGACCTGCATCAGATCAGCCGGGAGCGGCGCCAGCGGCGCATCCCAGCGCTGCTCTCGGCGCTCGACCTGGAAGCCGCGGCGGGTCAGCTGGTCCAGTCCTATTCCCGCGGCATGCGCCAGAAGCTGGCGCTCTGCGCTGCCCTCATGCACGACCCCCAGGTGCTCTTCCTGGACGAGCCCACCGTGGGGTTGGACCCGCAGGCGGCCCGCCAGCTCAAGGTGATGTTGCAGACCCTGTGCGCCACCGGCCACACGGTCTTCCTCAGCACTCACGCTCTCGAGATCGCGGCTGCGCTCTGTGACCGGGTGGGCATCTTCAACCGCGGCCGACTGGTGGCGGTCGGCACCGTGGCGGAGTTGGAGCGCGCCGCGGGTGCCGCGCCGGGCCATCCCGGGACGCTGGAGGAGGCGTTCATGAGCGTGACCGGCGCCGCCGACCAGGAGACCTCCACGCTGATCTCCGCCCTCGGGGCCTGACCGGTGGCGGCCGGCACCGACCGCTGGGACCCCATGCCTGAGCTGCGCCGACGGTCGCAACTCGCCGGGCTGGCCAGAGCGGGCCTCGCCGGGCTCTGGAACGGGTGCTGGCACTGCGGACCGGGGCGTCGGCTCGCCACCATCCTGATCCCGGCGGTCGGCGCCCTGGTCTGGGTGGCGGCCACCCCAGTCGTGGTCCAGCTCCTGCGCTCACGGGCGGTCGGCTCCGGCGCCGGCCTGGAAGCCGGACTCACGACCCTGATGGTGGTCCTGTTCGCCTTCACGCTGGCGACCTCGATCAGCTTCGCGCTGGCGTCGATCTATTTCGCCCGCGACGTGGAGTGGCTGCTGCTGGCCCCCATCAGCCCCAGGCTCTTCCTCTCTTACCGTTTGCTCTCCCAGCTCGGCCTCGGCGCCGCCATCGGCGCCGGCGTCGCGGGACCGGTGGTGCTGGCGGCGGCGGTCGTGTACCACAGCCCGGGGCTGGTGCCCTTGGTGGCGCTGGCCGTCGGCAGCCTGCTCCTGGTTCCGATGGCGGTGGCGATGCTGGTGGTGGTGGCGCTGGTTCGGGTTGTCCCCGCCAACCGGGTGAAGGAGGCGGCGGGACTCCTGGTCGGGGTAGTGGGGTTCGGGGTCGCTGCCCTCGATCTGGCCGCGTCGGTGCGGCGGGGGTCGGTGCCCGGGATCGGGATCAGCGACTTCTCCCGGGGGATGCATCTCCCGGGCTGGCTGTCCCCGACCTGGGCGGCCCAGAGCATCTTCGCGGCGGCCCACGGAAGGTGGGGCCCAGCCCTCCTTGGGGTCACTGAGCTGATCGCCCTGGCCGCTGTGGTCACGTTCTGCGCCGTCTGGCTTTCCGGCCCGCTGGTGCGCGAGGGGTGGTTCCGAGCCCAGACCACCAGCCGGCGGGGCGGGCGAGGGCGCCCTCGATTGCGCCGTCGGCCGGTGGTGCTGGCGGTGCTGCGCAAGGACTGGCGCACCCTGCGCCGCGACCCGGCCCAGCTTGTCCAGTTGCTTCTGCCGATCGGCCTGTTTGCTGTGTACCTGTTGTCGCCGCGGGCCGGCGGACTGGGGCTGGGTCTCTTTCACAACTTTCCGAGCTGGTACGGCCCGATGACCACCGCCGCCTTCGCCGCCCTCTTCGCCGCCAGCGGTATTGGGCTCCGGGCGGTCGGTTCCGAAGGTCGGCAGTTCTGGTGCCTTCGGACCGCCCCGGTTTCGACTCGGACCCTGCTCCTCAGCAAGCTGGTCCTGCCGGGGGTGATCGCGACCACCGCCAGCCTGACCCTGATGGTGACCAGCGAGCTTCGCAGCGGCACCTCCGGGTTCCAGATGCTCTTCTCAGCCCTGCTGCTCTCCATCTGCGTGGTCGGACTGAGCGCGCTGGCGACCGGGCTGGGGGCGATCTGGCCCCGCCTTGACTGGACCGATCCCCGCCGCGCCGTGGGGGTCTGGCTGGCGATCGTGTTCATGATGCTGGGGGCCGCCTACATCGCGGTCTGCGTCGTCGGACTCACCCTCGCCCTGCTGATCACCAACCAGCCCTCCCTGGGTTCCGAACTGTTCGCGTTGGTGGTCCTCATGGCAATCGCCGGCCTCACCGCCGGCCTG
>JAKAVU010000021.1 GCA_021817185.1 bacterium | reverse complement strand
ACCGGCCCGAGCGGGTATCTCGTACCCCCGCGCGCAACGGGAAGGACGGCCTCTGGCGGCAGGCCCAGTTCTGGCGTGGGGGGCAATTGTTGCCGCCGGGAGGTGGAGACGATGAGGTCGTCTCAAGTGGTCAGCGCGATTCTGGCCCCTGTTTTCCTGGCGGCGCTGGTGGCCGGATGCGGGGCGGCAGCCGCCGCCGGCGGGGGGGGCGGCCAGCAGTGTGGCAGCGGCCATCGGGTGGAGGTGGTGGTCGAGCTGGCGAGCAAAAAGGTGGTGGACAGCTGCGTCGCCTTCACGGCGGCGGAAATCCCCGCCGAGACGGCCATGAAGCGCAGCGGGATCGAGTTCGCCATCAAGCACTTCAGTTACGGGGATGCCGTCTGTCAGATCGACCGCGAGCCGGCGGCCTACACCAACTGCTTCGCCTCTGGACAACCTTACTGGGCGCTCTTCACCTGGAGTGGCCAGGGCCCATGGCGGGTGGCTCAGACTGGCATCTCCGACATCCATCTGCGCCCCGGTGACGCGCTGGGATGGCACTTTGGCACCGGCGACCCAGCCGCTCCCCCCAAGCCGCCCAAGGGCTGACCGGCGAAGTCGTGAATCCGCGGGCGCTGCTGCTCTGGGCCGCGGCTGTGCTGCTGCTGTCGCTGGGGACTGAGGATCCGGTCTACCGTGCGATCGCCCTGCTGGCAGCTCTCACCATGGTCCTTGTGCGGCGGCGTCCCGCGGTCAGGGTGTCACGGTTGCTGGCCTGGGTCGGATTGGCATGCCTGGGCGGGGTCGGACTCAACTTTCTGCTCAGCCACACCGGGCAGGATGTGGTCTGGGCGCTGCCGGGTTGGCTGCCTGCCATCGGCGGCACGCTCACCGTGGAGGCGGCGGCGTTTGGTTTCGACGTCGCCCTGGGGCTGGGCGCCTGCCTGCTGGCTGGGAGTGCACTGGCCCTGGTGGTGGACTCCCAGCAGTTGGTCGAGGCGCTACCGCGCCATCTCCACCGCACCGGTGCCGCGCTGGGCTCGGCCATCACTCTGGTGCCTCGACTGGGCCAGAGCTTCAGCACCGTGAGGGAGGCGCAGGCGATGCGAGGCTGGCGGCCACGGGGGCCCCGCTCCTGGCGGGCGGTGGCGGTTCCCGCGGTGCTCACCGCGATCGAGGGCTCGGTCCTGCTGGCCGAGGCCATGGATGCCCGCGGCTTCGCGTCAGGGGGCCGGACCAAGGTCTGGACCCCAGCCTGGAGCGGACGCGATCTGCTCGATGCCATCTCCGCCGCGCTGGCGATCGCGGTCTTCATCACGGCCCTGCTGCTGGGGAGGGCTGGAGGCTGGCAGCCATACCCCAGTCTGGAGCTTCCCGCCGTCGATTGGCTGCCGCTCCTGGCCAGCCTTCTGCTGCTCCTGCCTGGGCTCGTCTAGATGGCGATCACGGCGCGCTTCACCGACTTCACGTACCGCTATCCAGAGGCCTCTGCCGCCGCGCTTGCGGATCTCAGCCTGGCTCTCGAGGACGGCATGACCCTGGTGGCGGGGCCCTCCGGAAGTGGCAAGACCACCCTGCTTCGTTGCCTCGACGGCCTGGTACCCCATTTCCATGGGGGGGTTGCCAGCGGGCGGGTCGAGGTCCTAGGCCATGACCTTCGAGGGGTAACGCCACGGCTGCTCGCCCACCGGGTCGCGCTGGTGTTTCAGGAACCGGAGGCACAGATGGTGCTGCCCGTGGTTGATCAAGAGGTGGCCTTCGGGCCCGCCAACCTGGGACTCTCGGCGGCGGTGGTCAGGCAGCGCGTCGAGCGCGCGCTGGTCGTCATGGGGATAGCCCACCTGGCGCGGCGTCGGGTGGCGACGCTCTCGGGTGGCGAGCGCCAGCGGGTGGCCCTGGCCGGGGCGCTGGCCATGGAGCCGCGGCTGCTGGTCTTGGATGAGCCCACATCGCAGCTTGACGAAGAGGGCGCTCGGTCTCTGCGCCAGCAGCTCGACCGGCTGGTCGCCCACGGCGTCGCGGTCGTGGTCGCTGACCACCGGCCCCAGCGGCTCCCGGATCTAGGAGTGAGTCGCGTCTTCCTGAGGGCGGGCAGGCTGTCCGGTCCCGAGCCGGCGCCCGTCTGGCCCCTCCGCCAGCCGGGTTCGCGTACCTCCGGGGAGCTGGCGTGGGAGGCGACCTCGCTCGCAGTCGGGTACGAGCAGGCTGTGCTCGAAGGGGTGAACCTGCGCTGCCACCGGGGTGAGGTAGTAGCCGTGACCGGGGCCAACGGAGCCGGCAAGACCACTTTGCTGCGCACCCTGGCCGGGCTGCTCAAGCCCATCCAAGGTGGCCTCCACCGCGAGCCGGGCCGCCGAGCCTATCTCCCTCAGGACCCCGGAGCCCTGCTCCATCAGGCGACCGTTCAGGCCGAAATCCAGCAGACGATCCGCTGGCTGAGACTGGCGGGCTCGGGGAGCGAGGTCACTGCCGAGTTCGGTCTAGGGCAGCTCACGGGCCGGGACCCGCGAGATCTAAGCACTGGCCAGCGGCAGCGGGTGGCCCTCGCCGCGATCCTGGTCGGAGAGCCAGAGATGGTCTTTCTCGACGAGCCCACCAGGGCAGCCGACCAGGCGTCGCGGCAGGCACTGTTTCTGGCCGTGGACCGGCTCGCCAACCAGGGGGCGGCGGTGCTGGTGGCCACCAGCGACCGCGCCTTCGCAGAGCAGGTGGGTGACCTGGTGGTGGTGGCCGACGGCGGCCGGCTGCGGACCCTCGACCCGGTGCCCGCGTGATCCTGCTGCTCGTGAGCCTGCTGGGCATGGGGCTCTTCCTCTGGCCCTTCGTGGGCCTGGGACTGCCTGCCAGCACCCCGGCCCTGGCCATCGGTCTGGGCTCCGTTCTGGCCCTGCTCGTGTTCGAGGTCGGCACTCGCCGGCTGGACTCGCGCTCGCTCTCCCTGCTGGCGGCCCTGAGTGCCGCTGACGCCGCCCTGCGGGCCGCCCTGGTGACCGGGATTGGTGGCTTCAGCCCCATATTCCTGCTGGTCCTCTGCGCGGGGTACGCCCTCGGGCCGAGCTTCGGCTTCCTGGTCGGTGCCGGCTCCCTGCTCACCTCTGCCCTGGCGACCGGCGGCCTGGGCCCCTGGGTCCCCTACCAGCTGTTCGCCCTCGGCTGGGTGGGCCTGCTGGCCGGTTGGGCGGGGCGGCTGCGGGCCGGAAGCAGGCCCACCCGGGCGGACGTGCTGAGCCTGGCTCTGGTCGGGGTGGTGACCGGATTTGGGTTCGGAGTGGTCATGGACGTGTGGAACTGGACCTTTTTCGCAGGCTCGCCCGGGCTCGGCTGGAGTCCCGGGCTGGCGCCGTTACCCGCCTTGGCGAGGTTCGCCCGCTACTACCTGGTGACGTCGTTCGGGTACGACACCTTCCGAGCCGTCGGCAATGCTCTCATGATCGCGCTCCTGGGCCTGCCGATACTGGCCGGTCTGCATCGGATCGGACGCCGCTTCCAACTCCAATGGCCAGTGCCGGAGCGGGCCTTCGAATCAGCGGAGACGCCGGACCACATAGCTGCCGGCGATCTTGTCGTGCCAGCCCTGGCGGTGGGGATCCAGCGCCGCCCAACCGAACCCGACGAAGCAGGACGCCAGATCGAGCAGGTAGCCGGCGGCCCGCAGCAGGCTGCGTCTGAACCCTAGGCGGCCGCCGTCCTCAGCCCGCACGACCCTGATTCCCACCAACCACATTCCCGGGCTGCGGCCGAATCCGCCCCAGAAACCGACGAAGTAGACCGCCGGGGTGAGGGCAATGAGAGCGCCCAGGTGGACGCCCGCTGCCAAGGGGTCCAGGACAGCTGAAATGCCGGTGATTGCCAGCACGTCCGCCCAGAGGCCACCCGCCTTAGCCCAGAAGCCTCCGTAGCCGAGGCCGGGAAAGGGTCCTCGGTTGCGCCTTGAGAGCACGGCTTCCCACGGGTTCACCGGGGTGGCGAAGCTGCCCGGCAGGTCGGCCATCACTGCCTTGAGCTCCCCGATCGTCCTTGCGTCCAGGGCCCGATTGGTGCGCTCCCTCAGCTCGTCGGTGGTGAGCCGGCCAGCGACATGGTGCTCAGAGAGCTGGCTGGTCACCTGTTCTCGATCCGCATCCGAGGCGCGCACCGAGTTGCCTCTCTGGAAGAACACTTGGAAGCCTGGCTGCGGGGGCTCCAGGGGGGGCGGTGGGCGCCCGGGCACGACCGTTCAGCCTTCCAGGGGGGGCGCGGAGGCGGGGGCCGACTGGGCGCTCTCCCAATCGTGGCAAAGCAGCCCCATGTAGATCAGGTCCACCGCTTGCCCGTCGCGCAGCACGCGCTCACGGAGCCGCCCTTCCTCCTGGAACCCCAACTTGCGGTACAGGGAGATGGCGGCCTCGTTGCTGGCGATCACGTCCAGGCTGAGACGGTGCAGACCGAGTTCGTGAAAGGCATATTTCAGCAGCATCGAAACCGCCTCTGCGCCGTACCCGCGGCGTCGGTCGGCAACCTCGCCAAGGCCGACCGCCACCCAACCATGACGGTTGGCCCACTCGATGCGACAGACCGCGACGAAGCCCACCAGTCGATCGTCATCGAGGGTGCGGATGCGAAACTCGAAGGTGTCCGGGTCTGAGCCCGACAACTCGTCCCGCTCCCGGAAGTGGTCGGCGGTTCTGGGCCGTGGGGCATCGGTATCAGCCTGGCGCCGGTAGGCCCCATCCTCACTCCAGCGGGCCAGGACATCGGCATCCTCGGCACGAGGTGCACACAGGCGTACCAGCCGGCCCCTGAAGAGATCCCCGGACACCGTGCCCTCCACCCGCACAATCGCCGCCAAAGAGTCCCTGGAGTATGCCAGAGACGCAAGCGGACCCCGCTCGCCCGGGGCGCTGGCCGCCGCGAGCGCCACGTCATCGAGAGGTGGAGCAATGTCTGGGCCGCGGACGGGAGGTATCATCGCCGCCGTGCCAGTCGAGTTCCGCTCCATTCGCCCCGAGGAGCTCGCCCAGTTCGCCGACGTCAACCTCACCGCCTTCGGTGAGCGCGCTGACCCCTGGCATGAGCGCTGGTTCCGGGAGCGAGTCAGGCCCCAGGAGACGATCGCTGCCTTCGCCGACGGTCAGATGGTGGGCAGCTCTCTGGCCTTCCCGCTGGAGCTGGCCCTGCCGGGAACGGTGGTCACCGCCAGCGGCGTCACCGCGGTCGGGGTGCTGCCCACCCACCGGCGCCGGGGCCTGCTCCGCGAAATGATGACCCGCCAACTCCTGGGGGCTCGCGACCAGGGCTTGGCGATGGCCGTCCTGTGGGCCTCGGAGGGGGCCATCTACTCGCGGTTCGGGTTCGGGCCGGCGGCTCGGTCCTGGCGGGTCACGCTGGAGCATCCTCGCGCCCAGCTGGTTCCCCTCCCGATGTCAGGGTCACTGCGCATGGTGGGTCGCGACGAGGCGTTGCAGCGCTTTCCTCCACTCCATGATCACCTGCTCCAAAGCCGACCCGGGACCATTGGCCGCGACCAGCGCGCCTGGGAGATGTCCCTCTCGGAGGACGATCCTCACCTGCCCCGGGATGAGGCCAGGCTCTTCCTGGTCGTCCATCAAGGCGACGGCGGGGACGACGGCTACCTTATCTACCGGATCCGCCAGGCCTGGTCCGCCCTCGGTGCGCGGTCTACCCTTCTGATCTCCGAGATGGTGGCTAACGCGCCGGGAGCAGCCGCCGATATGTGGCGTTATTGCCTAGAGGTCGACCTGGTGCACCGGGTGGAGGCCTCGGGGCGAGGGCTGCGGCCGCTGGACGACCCCATCCTCTGGCTCGCCAAGGACCCCCAGGCGTTGGAGCTGGGCCTGGGCACGACCATCTGGGCCAGGATTATTGATGTTCCCGAGGTCCTGTCCGCCCGCCGCTACCAGCGTGACGGCGACCTGACCATCGAGGTGTCAGACCCGGTCGAACATCTCGCCGAGGGGCGGTTCCGTCTCCACGTTGCCAACGGTGTCGGGGAGTGCCGGAGGACCGAGTCCAGCCCGGACCTGATCCTGGGCGTCTCAGAGCTCAGCTCGGCTTGTTTGGGCCAGCGGTGCCTGACCGATCTGGCGGCGGCCGGGAGGTTGTCGATGGGCGATCCAGCCGCCGCCCGCAGGGCCGACGACCTGTTGGCGTGGGACCCTCCTCCCTGGTGCTTCGAGGATTTCTAACTCCCGGTCCAGTCCTCGACCCCCGGGCGCTCGACTACCCGGCACAGCTTCCAGGGGACGCCGGTGGTGTCCAGCTCGACGTCCACCTCGCGGGTCCGCAGCGGGGCGGCGACCGTTCCCTCGGGGTACTCGCAGCGGGTGCGGTCCTCGAGTCGCAACCGCAGCCAGGCCAGGCCGGGACCATCCGGGGCTCGCCGACAGGGGCTCCAGCGCAGCCCGGATCGGGCGGGTCGCCAAACCACCCCCTGGCGACGGAAGCCGGCGGCTGCAGCCAGCATCCTGGCGGCCAGCTGAGGACCAAGGTAGCGGACCAGCGCGACGTCGTCCCCGCTGCCGACGGCTGCCTCCAACCCATCCACCAGCTGACGCAGTCGGGCGGTGGTCTGCTCAATACCCTGGCGCCGGAGCTGACCCTGAGGGCGGAATTGCGTCCGCAGCCAGCCGAACTCAGCCACCTGGCCCGCCCTCCCTGGTAGCCGCCCAGAGGTCGGCGGCCAGATTGGCCGTGGCAGTCGCGACTTTGCGGTCGACCTGGGCAAGCGGGAGGTGGCGTGCCTCTGCCAGGGCGGCGCTGCGTTGGGCCCAGGGCCGCGGCCAGAGTGCGAGACCCTCCAGGGCAGGCTGGCGATGCCAGCGCCGAATCGACTCGCCAGGAGCCAGCGCGACCACCCCTCGGCAGCGGTCGGGGCCAACTCCGAATTCCTTCTCCAGCACCTGCAGGACCTGGCACGCCGACCGCGCATCGGCCGGCGACGGCCTCAGCGGCAGCAGGAACAGGTGGGAGCGGCTGGCCCAGAAACGTGCCTGAGAGCCGCTGGCTCCGGGCCGCGGCCCTCCATCCACCACCACCACCTCGAAAGCTGGCTGGATCAGGTACTGGAGCAGATAGTCAAGGTGCTCGGCGCCGACCGCAGGCGCCTGCCGCCCGGGCCAGGAGCTTAAGAGCGCTCGCAGCGAGTGCTGGGGGTCGGTCCAGAGGATGCCTTCCAGGCGGGGGTTGCCCGTCGCCAGATCGGGCAACCGAAGCAGCACCTGGTCCACCCTCGCACACGGCAGCCGATCCAGATCCTCCTCGGCCACGCCCAGCCGCAGGTCCAGACTCGGACTGAACTCGTCGGCATCCACAAGCAGAGTCTGGTGGCCGCTGTGCTGGCTGGAGATGGCCCACGCGATGTCGAGAGCCAGAGTGGAGCGGCCACTCCCTCCGCGTCCACCGGCGACCATCAGGACCAGAGGGCGTCCCGCTCCCCGACCACCGTCGGAGGCGGGCCTCCCACCAGCCCAGGGCGGGATGCGGTCACCGCTCCCGGCCGCGAGCAGGCGGCGGGCGACCTCGACTGGAGGGAGGTTCGCCCAGCGCCGACTCGGCCCCCGGCTTCTGGTTGGGGCCGGTTCTGGCTCGGCCAAGCAGAAGAGGGGGTGGCTGGGGACCTGGCGTTGTGGTCTTGCCTCTCCCGGCCGTTGCCAGGCGAGGACCGCGCGCTGGGGCACCTCGGGCGGTGGCGGCAAACTCCCGGGCGGGGGCGCCCCTGACGGCAGAGTCAGCATGGGGCCGGAGGGTTCGGTAACGGCTGCCCGAAGCCATGAGCCATCCAGGCGGTCGCCCGCCCCTGGATCAGGATTGAGCTCCAGGCCCCGATCGCCAGCAATGGCATTTGCGAGGTCTGCCACACCAGCACGGCGACTCCCTGGCCGATCCCAGGTCCGACCGAACCGGACCCTCCCGGGCAGGCTCCGAGCAGAGCCACCTCACAGCCGCGGCGGTGCCCCCGCGTGGGAGTCAGATCGGAGGAGGCCACCTGCTGACAGGTCAGCCAGGGTCCCGACAACCCGGCATCGACCACGGACGTCACCACCTCCGCCACATCGCCCACCCCATTGCCGCAGGTGGGGTTGCCATCCGGCGCTCCGCACAGTTGAAACATGCCCCAGCGGTCCAGCGCGATCACGTCGACGGCCTCGGCTCCAGACTGGGCGGCGCTCTGCGCGGTGGCCACCACCCCAGCATGGGCCGACAGGAGTAAGCCCCCGTCCACAGCCAGGGCTGTGATCGGCAGTAGCAGTAGCGCCAGCAGCAGGGCGAACAGGGGCAGAATCTGGCCGGCCTCGCGGCCCGCGTCAGCAGCCGTCACCGGTCTGGTCCTGGGACGGGTCCCGACTGCGAAAGGGGTCGACCTTGTCGGTGGCGGAAGCTGTCAGGGAAGGCGACAGCCAGGCTCCCACCAGAGGAATCCACCTCAGATCAGGTCGATACGCGACCACTACCACCACATCCCCGTCCGTCACCCCGCCACGGCCGGGGACGCCTCCAGCGCGGCAGAAGGTGTCCGTCGGAGACCCGAAGCCGAGCCAGATGACCTCGGAGCCCTTGCCGTCCGAGGTGGGCAGCGTGGCCGCCACGGGGATGGAACCCACGCAACTGCCGCCCGTGGCATCGTGGAGGTGCGCCGGCAGCAGTCCGCCCGAATCGGCGAGCACGAGTGCCAGTTCTAGATGCGCCTGCTGGCAGGCCTGGACCGCATCCACCGCCCGGGCGGCGACCAGGGCACTTGCGCTGGCGGCCGTGCTCAGCGCCATCTGGGTACGCGCCAACTGAACGATCGCGACCGCTCCGCAGCCAAGCAGCAGCGTCAGCGGCAGCACCAGGGCCAGCTCGACCAGGGCTTGGCCAGCCGTTCGCCGTCGCGTCTGGATCACGAGGAGAATGCCTCGACCTGAAGTCGCAAACGCACGCTTACCGGCTCGACGTCGAGGCCGGTCGAACTGAGCCACGGTGTGATGGTGCGGAGACCGCCGGTGATCCAGATGTCGACCGCCAGCGGCGGCCAGCTGGTGTAGGCCACACAGACGCGCAGCCGCCCTGGAGCAGCCGCCGTCGCGCAGGCCGCCATGGCTCGCGACGCGCCGAAGCAAGGCCCCGCCGGGCAGCCGGGGTTCTGCCGGCCATCCAGCTCATAGGGGGCGGGTCCATACGTCTCCCCCGACTTGCCCCTGACCTGGGCGCAGGGCAGGCCGGTGCCGGGCTGGGAGATGCCGTTGTGGTAGGCGACGCAGATGGTTCCGACCCCGCACCCATCTGACGACCCGGATGGGCAGCCAGTGACCTCGGCCAGGCCCATCGAGTCGGCGGCGATGGCGGCGATGGCCGCCGCACGGCCGGCGGACAGCCGCTGCATCGGATCTCCCGGCAGTGGTCCGGCCGAGGCGATCCTGGCGCCGGTCAGAGCCGCGCTCTGGAGGCCCTCCTGGGCCAGGGCCGAGAGCCCGAGCTGGACTGCTCCGAGGGTGGCCAGCAGGAAGATGGCGACCCCGACCGCGAACTCCACCATGGCCTGCCCCGACTGCTTCCCGGAATTCACTGGAAGGCCCCGGCCAGCCGCTCCAGGGCTGGGTAAAGAATGATCACGATGAAGGGCAGCAGGATGCACAGGGCGACTGGGAGGAGCATCGAGACCAGCGCCCGCCGACCCCGGCTGGTCAGATCGTCGCGCTGGCCGTCTCGCAAACTCCGAGCCAGGTTGCCCAGGGGGGAGGCGGTGGAGATCCCATCCTCCCGCTGTAGCCGGATGACCGCGGCCAGCGCGGCCAGCGCGGGGATCCGCATTCTCTCGGCGCCGTCCTCCAACTGCCGGTCCAGGGGCGGTGTGCCAGAGGCCGCGGAGCGGCTCAGGCACTCGCGCAGGATCGCGGCGGCGTCGCCCCTGACTCGCGCCACCACCAACTCCATGGCCCGGCGGGCGCCGACCCCTCCACCACTCTGCTCCAGGGCCATAAGGTCGACCAGGATGGGCAGTTGCGCCAGCGTGGCCCAGCGGCGGTTGCGCGCCGCCCGCAGCAACCGTAAACCCTTGGCGGGTGGGAGCAGCAGGACCAGGGGCACCATCGACAGCGGGAGCACGCCCAAGGCGGCGGGGATAGCCAACAGTACCGCGGCCCCCAGCGTGAGCAGGGTCTGCTCCACAACCACCTGCTCGGGGCTGGAGTCTACCCCGCCACGCTGGAGCAGGCCCAGCAGGGCGGATCGTGTCTGGCCGGGCAGCAGGCGGCCGGCCAGCAGCTCGCCGGCAGCCGCCGCGCGCCCGAGCAGTGGCAGGCCGTGTCCGGGGCGCCGGCCCGCAGGCGCCCGTCGGTGGGCCGTTCGCCGGCCCACCCAGCCTCCCCAGCTCGGTCGCCCCGGCCATAGCCAGACGCAGGCGCCAGCCCCGGCGCCGATGGCCAAAGCCGCAGCCACGACCAGCGGTAGCCAGTCGGGGGACATGCCCAAGGGCGTCAAGATGGATCCGGCTCTGGGGGCGAACTCCATCGGAGCCGGGAGCTCCCAGCTGGTGATCACGCCCGCCCCCAATCGCGGCCACGTGCCGGGGCTGGCTGTCGGCGTGGGCCTGGAGCGTCCGCAATCTCGATCACATCAAGGTCGGGGATGCGCAGGATCCGGAGCATCCACAGGTAGCCGGCCACGATGGTCGCCAGCAGCAGGGCCAGCACCAACTGGCCAAGGGGGGTCGAATAGGGTTTCAAGTAACTGGGATTGACCACCCTGAGGCCAGCGATCAGGGCCAGCGGCATCACCGCGATCACCAGCGCCCCGAAGCGTCCCTGCGCCTGCTCGGCGCGCAGTTGGCTCTGAGCAGCCTCGACCTGGTGGGCCGCCCGCGACAGCTCCTCCAGCAGTGGGGTGAGGCGTCCTCCCGACCGACCCCCGACCGCCAGGGTGGTCGCCAGCAGCGTGAAGAGAGGTTGCCGCAGTCGGATCTCGGCCTCCAGCAGAGCCTGCTCGAGGGAGCTCTCGCGCACCCTGGCCACCACCACGGCCAGTTCCGGCCTCAGCTCGAGGGGCCCGCTCTCGGCCAGCACCTGGATGGACTGCCGCACCCCGTGCCCGGCGGGAAGCAGCTGGCCGAGCAGGTCGACCGCAGCCACCAGGGCCTCGCGCTGGCGGGCCCTCCTGCCCATCTCCCGCCAATGGGAGAGAGCACCCAGGCCGATCCACCCCAGGGCCCCCACCACCGCCGCCGGCAGCACCAGTCCCAGCACCAGGTAGGCTCCGATGCCGGCCGCCAGCCCCAGGCCGAGCCCTGGCAGCCAGCCCCGCCAGTCCGAGATTGCCGAGCGGACTTTGGCGATCCGTCGCTCGAGACCGAGCCGCGAGTCGGAGGTGCGGACCACCGCTCCTGAACCGAGTGAGGTTCGCGCGCCGTCCAGGATCAGCATCGTGGCGGTGGCGCCGGCCAGGCCCGAGGCGAGGACCGCCAGCAGGATCACAGCCGAGGGCAGCATCTGGTTGACCTCAGGCGCTCACGCCCAGGGACGCCCCGGTCCCCAGAATGTCGGACAGCGCGATCCCTGCGGCCTCGAATTTGTCGGTGATCTTGGCGGGTAGGTCGTCGAGCCGGGTCAGGCCCCAATCCCATTCGCCACGGCTACGGCTGTAGCGACAGACCTCCTCGACCAGGGGCATCTCGCCCTCCACCTGGCCGGTGACGAAGCCCACCGCCTGGACCACCCTGTGGTCGCGTCCGTCGAGCCGTCGAAATCGAGTCAGGTGGATTACCAAGTCCACCTTGGTCGCCAGTTCGCGGGCGATCGCGGCGGGGTCCGCCTGGGCCTGGGCGGGGTGGCGTCGGACCAGCGCCGCCAGGCGCGCCAGAGCATCGCGGGCGCTGTTGGCATGCAGAGTGGTACCGCTGCCGTCGTGGCCGGTGCCCATGGCATCCACGACGTCCAGGGCCTCGGCCCCGCGGCATTCCCCCACGAAGATCCGGTCCGGCCGCTGGCGCAGGGCGTTGCGGACCAGCTGCTGGATCGTGACCTCGCCCCGTCCTTCGGTGTTGGCGTCCCGGGCCTCGAGTGAGATGGTGTTGGGTCGGCCTCCGGCCATCGTCCGGAGGTGGAGCTCGCGCTGGTCCTCGATCGTGAGAATGCGCTCAAAGGCGGGCACCTCACCGATCAGGAGGCGCAGCAGAGTGGTCTTTCCGGAGCCGGTGCTGCCGGACACTATGAGGCTGAGCCGGGAGCGGACGCCCGCTTGCAGCAGGGGAATCAGCTCCCAGGGGAGCGTGCCCACCTGGGCCAGGTCGGCAAGCCTGCCGAAGCGCGCCAGCTGGTGGCGCCGGATGGTGACCGCCATGGGCAGCGCCACCGGTGGCAGCACGGCGTTGATCCGGGAGCCGTCGCCAAGGGTAGCAGTGACCATGGGGCTGGCTCGGTCCAGATGGGATGAGCCCGTGTCCAGGAGCGGCTGGACGGTTGTGAGCAGGTCCTGTTCGCTGGCGAACTCCACGCCGGACACTTCCTGGACCCCGTCCCTGACCACCAGGATTTCCCCAGGCCCGTTCACGAGGACCTCCTCGACCAAGGGATCGTCCAGGAGCTCGGCGAGGGGACCAAGCGGATTGACCTGGGCCAGGACCCGCCGCCGAAGGCGGTCGTACCCGGCACCGTCCAGCACAGGGCTGCTCCGGTGGGGCGCCGCCGTGTGATACCGCTGAATCTCCGCTTGCACCAGTTCTGCGATCCACTCCCGGTCGCTGGGCAGGAGTTCTGGCTCAGGCCGCCGCGCCAGCCGGCCGGCGATGCCGGCCTGGACTCGGGTCAGCACCTCCGATTCCACCTCCTGCAGATGGTCGACATCGGCGCCGGGGTCGATCCCGAGATGGAGGCTCAACTACCGGCCCCGTCAGGCAGGAGCGACCCTGTCGATCTGGCTGACCCGCCGAGGTCTCGTGCGGTCTCCAGCTGTCCCGGCCGAAGAGCTGCGGACTCCAGCGCTGCCGCCACCCGTCGCAACGGTTCACTCAGAGGTCCGCCCAGGACCGCCGGGCGGTGACTTGCCTCAGCCTCAAGGCAGGCCAGCCGGTGATGGGGCACGCTGGCTCCAACCGCGACCCCGTAGCGCCGGACCAGAGCGTCCTCGGTCTCCAACAGGGACCCGGTCCCGGTGCCGTTGACGATGGCAAGGCTCGGCTTTGGGCGGAGGGGGCTGGCCAGCGCCGAGGTCACGGTGCGGTCGAAACGGTCAGCGCCAAGAGGGGTCGGGGAGACCACCCACAGCAGCAGCTGGCACCGGATCGCCATGGTCGCCGTCGCGGGGTTGTCCAGGGGGCCGAGATCCGCGATCACGAGTCGAAAGCGGCTTCGCAGCAGGCCGGTCACCTGGCCCATCAGCTCGTCTGAGATGGCGCCACCGCGGCCGGGCTCAAAGCGTCCCGTGAGCACCGCGAGCGGGCCGAAGTGCTGCAGGTGCCGGTCGATGAGCTCATCGTCGACCGCGCTCAGCGTCGACTCGTGGGCCAGGTAGAAGAGGGATCGCTCTTCGCTGAGATCCAGTTGAGCGGCCACGGTCCCCAGCCCGGGGTCGGCGTCGATCAGGCACACGGAGAGGCCGCGCTGGGCCAACCAGACTGCGGTGTTGACGCTGATGAAGCTTCGCCCGGGCGCCCCAGAAGCCCCGATGACCCCCACCAGCCGACCGGCGCCGGCCGGGGTGGTTGGCCCCACGGCGGAGTCGACCAAGTGCCCTGGAGGGGGACCGGAGCGTTTCCGGCAGATCCGCATCAGGGGCCTCCGCCGGTTGAGGCGAGAGGGCAGGCGGAGACTGGCCCGGGCGCCTGGATCGCCCGCAAGGCGGCTGTTGGGTCCGAGATCTGCCGCTCGGTACCGGGGCAGACGCTCGCACTGGCGGGCACGGCCCAAATCGGCTCGGTGGCGTCCAACAACAGCCAGGGAGCAACCTGCGCAGGCGTGACGGCGATGGTGATCGAGTGTGCCGGCCCACTCACGGCCACCACCAGCACCGACTGGGCCAGGGGCACCACGCAGCCCACCGTGGCCGCCGGACCGCAGAGGTTTGACCCGGGCGCGATCGCCCCTGTCTGATCTCCCCACACAGAGAGCAGGTCGACACGGCTACCGGGGCTGAGCGCGGGGGGCATGGAGGCGAGATCGAGGGTCACCTGGCGCAGGCCGACAGCGGACCCGTTGCTCAGGTCGTTGCGAAGGATCACCGACCCCGCCGGGATGGTGACCAGCGCCACCTCGCCCTGCACGGCGCGATAGTCCCGCTGGGGGAAGGTGTCGGCCAGCGCTCTGCCTCCCAAGTGCACCAGGGCACCCGCGGCACTGAGATCGGTGCTGTTGGCCTGAAGCACCTGGCCGGCGGCGATGGTGCGCGCGGCGGCCAGCACCCGAACCTGGCCGGTCTGGGCCGCCACCCCCAACATCACAAATCCGGCTAAGGCAATGCAGAATACGGCGAAACCCACGGTCACGGCCAACTTGCGCCTCACCGCCGCGCCTCCCTCACTTAGCTGCCCCACTTCCCCCAGGGCGGCACTGGTGCACCCAAACCAGTGCCTGGGATTCTGCACCTCTAGAGGACGCCAAGCAATCTGCGGGATTTGTTACGGGCATGGAAACTTGAATCTCACCTGCGCGGCGATACGAATACATCCGAGTTCTCCTGGCATCAGGCTGGGTCGCCCACCAAGCTGCGCGTCAGTTCGGCCCCGCGCAGGCGGGCCATGCCGCGCTTGTAGAGCCCGCGCACTCGCTCGCGCGGAACGCCCCAGTCGGCCGCGATCTGGCGGGTCGACTTGCCCTCGATGACGTGGGCATGCACCGCCTGCGCCTGGCCCGGTGTGAGACAGCCCAGCAGCCGACCGACCACGTCGTGCTCGATAGCTTCCAGGGCCGGGTCAGAGCGCTCGTCGCTGAAGGCTGGGTGGCTTGGGTGCAGGTCCAGTAGCACCTCCAACGCGACCCCGGCGTGGCGCTGGCGAACCAGGTCCGCTTCCCAGCGGTGATGCCAGCGGTGGAACGCAATGCTCTTGAGCCACGCTCTCAGCACCGCTGGCCGGTCACCGCGGAAGGAGTGCAACCGGGTGATCGCGGTCAGGAAGACATCCTGGACCAGGTCGGCGCGATCCTCGGGGGGGCGCTGCCGAAAGCAGCGTTCGACATCAGGGCGAAAGGCCGTGAACATCCACGAGATCGCGTCCGGCTCAGCGAGGCGCAGCCCTTCGAGGTGCGCGGCGAATTCCTCATCCAACATCCCGATTTCCTCCCACCGGGGTCCTCCAAAACCCCTTCGACGTGGCAGTGTCGGACCACTCCCGCTGTGCTCCCGCCCCGCTTCTGTCGGCCGCGCCACCCGGTTTTGCATCCGCAGCGCACCATTTGTGTCAGGGGCCCGGAGCGACTACGCTGGAGAGCCTCGGGGAGGGAGATGGGCGCCGAAGATAGGATCCGGATCTTGGTGGTCGACGACGACCCCACCAGCCTGGCTGCGCTCAGCGCGCTGCTGGCTGGGGATGGCTATCGGATCTCGGTGGCCAGGGGCGGCCGCGAGGCGCTGCTGGGGATCGCGCGCGATCGTCCTGACTGTGTGGTCCTGGACTACGCCATGCCGGAGATGACGGGCCTGGAGGTGCTCCGTTCGCTGCGTGCCTCAGGAGACCAGATACCGGTACTGATGCTGAGCGCCAAGAGCGACCCCTACGACAAAACCGCGGGCTACTCCAGCGGCGCTGACGTCTACGTCGGCAAGGATGAGGACCCCAGTGTGGTCCGAGCCGCCATCCAGCGCCTGCTCAATCGCGCGGGTTCCACCGGGTCGAGGATCGAGATTGGGGGCCTGGTCATCGACAGCTCCACATGGAGCTGCCAGGTCGACGGCCGCCAGGTCCGGTTGCCGCCCCGGTCGTTCAGCCTGCTGCTGGCTCTCGCCAGCCAGGCGGGCAGGGTATGCCGCAAGGAGCAGTTGATCTACCAGGTGTGGGGGGTCAACTCGGATGTCTACACCAGGGCCGTCGACAATGCCGTGGTTGAGCTGCGCCGCCTGCTCGGCGACGACAGCGGCAACCCTCGATTCATCCACACCGTGCGAGGGGTTGGATACAAGTTTGAGGCTGCCCCGTGACCGCTAGGTGGCGCACCGCGGAGGACCCCACGGTGATGCCCACGGCCGACTTCGCAAGTGAGGTTGTGGTCCGCGGGGCCATGCCCATTGGGGTGCTCGACCACAGTGGGAAGCTCGCCTTCGCCAACCCGGCCTTCCAGGCCGCCGGCCTGAAGACAACCTTGCTGGACCCGCGCGGCTTCCTGTCCAACGCCCGGCTGGAGCAGTTGCGAGTGGCGGCCCTGCGAGAGGAGATCGCTGGAGTGGCTCCCGTATTCGAAGTGCCCCTACGCGATGGCTCGATCCGAGTCGAGGTCCTGGGCCTGAGTCTGGTCCCCGGCTGGGTCGCCCTGGTGGTGCACCTGCCGGGACCGACTCAGGACATGGCGCCCCAACTGCCGTCCCCAGAGCT